>JAVBMZ010000086.1:0-13601 GCA_031551935.1 Bacteroidales bacterium | reverse complement strand
TCCTTGCCTGCAAAAAATACGCCCGTATTCTCGTTCTTCAATGTCAATATCCGCTTTTTGCAAGATATCCAGCACATTTTCTATCCGGTATTTTTGCAACGTATATTTACAGAACTCGGGATTTTCGCCAAAATAACCTTTCCACGAAATTTCCCGGTTAGTTACGTTGCATTTTCCGCCGCCCGAAATCAACAGTTTTCTGCCCACTTCTTTGGCATGATCAATGACCAAAACCTTGCAGCCCTTTTTTGCCGATTCAATAGCGGCTATTAAACCAGAAGCCCCCGCGCCCAAAATAATACTATCGAAATGTGCCATTCATTTCATGTTAATGTTGTTTGCAAATTTAACACTATTCTTGGGATTAGACGGAGATTCCCACAATGCGAGGTTTTCAACGATTCTTATTTTCGGCGGTAAGTATATACTTACCGCCGAAAATTCTTTCTTGTGTTTACGCCAAACCTTTGTTAGCGAAAATGTCGTTATCAATTAAATGACTGCCCGTATTCAACCGGGGTTTGATTAGTCTTGTTTTTAAACAATTTATTAAAAGATTGCGGGTATTCGAAGCCTAATTGATAAGCAATTTCGCTTACCGAAAGCTCTGTTGTTGTCAGGATATCTTTGGCGTGTTCTATCAGTTTTTCGTGTATCAACTGCTGTGCCGTTTGTCCCGTAAGTTGCTTCAAACAGTCGCTTAAATATTTGGGCGACATATTTAATTGAGAGGCCAAATCCGCAGCCGTCGGCAAACCTTTTTCACTTGCACTGTCAAAATAAGCATTCAATATTTTCTCTGCTTTACTGAGCAGTTCGTTATAAATTATCTTTCGGGTGATAAATTGTCTGTTGTAATACCTTTGGCAATAGGTGAAAAACAGTTCAAAATTAGCGATCACCACGTCCTGACTGAAAGTGTCGATGGGCAATTGATATTCTCGGTCAATCTGCTCAAAAATGCTTTCTATCGATTGTTGTTCCGCTTCCGAAAGTATCAGGGCTTCATTAACGTTATAGTCGAAGAAACCGAAGGTTTTTATTTTTTTGCTTAACGGGTAGCTCCTCAAAAAATCGGGATGTATGATTAACAGCCAACCCGATTCCGGGAAGACCGGTCCCGGTTCCAATATGCTGACCTGCTTCGGCGAAAAAAATGACAACACGCCTTTGTCGAAATCATATTGCGATTGCCCGTATTTGAGTTTGCAGGGACAGTCGATTTTCAAGGCTATCTGGTAGAAATCGGACAGCTTTTTTATGCGTTGTTCGTTCTCGATCTTCGGAATATCTTCAAAACGCACGATGCTGAACAGCGGGTGCTTGGGACTGCTTATTCCCAACATTCGGTGTTGTTGCGAAAGCGTTTTGATATGTATGAAAGCATCGTCGTCCATGGCTACCTGTTTTTTATTTAGCGAAGTTACAAATTATTTTCTCGTTTTTTAAGAAACGACTTAGCATATATTTTGGTAATCATTGTATTAGGCACCAGTGCCACCGCTCTTGTTGACAATCTATTCCGTCGGCCCGAAACGATAAAATGTTTGCCTTTATCCAAAGCCCTTAACGCTTCGTCTGCCACTTGTTCGGGTGACTGCGTGGAAGCAACATCGTATTCTACGTTTGGTCTGACGCCTTCAATGCCCGAAGCATGGTTGAAATTGGTTCGGGTTAATCCCGGACTCAGCAGCATGACGTGGATGTTATGCGGTTTGCATTCTTCGGCAATGGCTTCGGTAAACGAACGCACAAACATTTTGCTGGCCGCATAAGTCGCCATATAGGGGATAGGCATAAATCCGGCTACCGATGCAACATTGATAATCGTTCCGCTTTTGCGTTGTTGCATTTGTGGCAGAAATAAATGCGTAAGCGCCACCAATGACGAGATATTCAATTGCAATAAATCCATTTCCGATTTCAACGCAATATCCGTCAATGCGCCACCCGAGCCGACTCCGGCATTGTTAATCAGCATTTCTATTTCCAACCCGCGGCGTTGCGTTTCCGCAAAAACTTGTTCAGCTGTTCCCGGCTTTGATAAATCGGCTGCAATGAATTGCGCATCGATACCGAATTTGTCGGCAAGTTGTTGGCACTGTTTTTCAAGTTTCCCGGCATTTCGAGTCACCAATAAGAGGTTATGTTTATTTGCTAAGGCTTCGCCGATTCCACCCGATGCACCCGTAATCAAAATTGTTTTCATTTTTTATTGTTTTAAATTGTAGTGCAAAGTTATGGCAGGCTGCAAGTTGAAAGGTGTCCAAATGTCGGATGATTGTATCCGAAATTCTGATTGTAAAAATTATTTAAAACGCCAACCCCTGTCGCAAGATTGTAAAATCTTTTTGTGAGCAAAGGAGGTATATAAAATTAGTTATTCGTATCTCATAAAAATAAAAAAAACCGCAATTTTTTGAATTGCGGTTTGCGTAGTCCGTAGGGGATTCGAACCCCTATGGCAAGAATGAAAATCTTGAATCCTAACCCTTAGATGAACGGACCATTTAGATGGTGCTTCTTAAAAAGAGCGGTGCAAAAGTAGTCATAAAAATGATACCTGCAACGTTTTTACAAAAAAATATCTTATCAAGATAGTGATTTTTATCGTTGGCATAGTAAAAAATTAACGACATTTGATGAGTGAAATTGTCAGGGAGCAAGATACAATGTTATGATGAAACATTTTTAGTGTGGCACTTGTTATTTTAAAAAATCACCACTCCGAGCGACAAAATTGCATACGCGGTTATTTGAAATATGCCACTTTGTCATATTTTTAAATTTGGTTGATTATTTGTGGTATTTATTTAGATTTTTTGAGGAAAGTCACGAACAATAATCTATAATGATCATCTGATAAACAATATAGTATAACAATGAACTTAAACCAATTTACCACTAAAGCACAAGAAGCCGTACAAAAGGCTTTTCAGTTGGCAGAAGGAAACGGTAATCAAGCCGTTGAAACAGGACATCTCCTGAAATCACTTTTTGAAGAAAGCGAAGATGTTGTTTCGTTTTTATTGAAAAAGCTCAATGTCAGTGTCGATCGTGTTTCAAATGTTGTCGGCAGCATCGTTGCGTCATATCCCAAAGTGTCGGGTGGCGAAACTTACCTTTCGAAAGACGCTTCTAAAGCGTTGCAGAAAGCCGTTTCGTTATCAAAAAATACAGGCGATCAGTTTGTGTCTGTTGAATATATTCTTGCCGGATTGCTCGATACGGGCGATCAAATATCGCAATTATTAAAAGATAACGGCGTTTCACAAAAAGAATTGCAAAAAGCCATTGATGAATTGCGTAAAGGTTCGAAAGTGACCAGCCAGACAGCTGAAGAAACTTTCGATGCACTCAACCGTTATGCGATCAATCTTAACGATAGGGCGCGTAGCGGAAAACTAGACCCCGTCATTGGTCGTGATGAAGAAATTCGTCGTGTACTGCAAATTCTCTCGCGTCGTACTAAGAACAACCCGATACTGGTGGGTGAACCTGGCGTGGGAAAAACGGCTATTGCCGAAGGACTGGCACATCGGATTGTCAACGGAGATGTGCCTGAAAACTTGAAAAGCAAGCAAGTGTATTCACTTGACATGGGCGCATTGATTGCTGGTGCCAAGTATAAAGGCGAATTTGAGGAACGCCTTAAGGCTGTGGTGAAAGAAGTCATTGCTTCCGAAGGTGATGTGGTCCTTTTTATTGATGAGATACATACGTTGGTGGGAGCGGGAAGGAGTGACGGTGCTATGGATGCCGCTAATATACTGAAACCTGCTTTGGCGCGTGGTGAATTGCGTGCTATTGGAGCAACTACGTTGGATGAGTATCAAAAATATTTCGAAAAGGATAAAGCTCTTGAACGGCGTTTTCAAACAGTGATGATCGATGAGCCAGATACCTTGAGCGCTATATCTATTTTACGGGGCATTAAGGATCGTTACGAAACACATCATCAGGTACGTATTCGCGATGAAGCAATTATTTCGGCCGTTGAACTTTCCCAACGCTATATCTCCGATCGTTTTCTTCCGGATAAGGCTATTGATTTAATTGATGAGGCTGCAGCCAAACTTCGTTTGGAAATGAACTCAGTACCTGAAGAGATTGATGTGCTTGAACGCCGCATCCAGCAATTGGAAATTGAACGCGAAGCCATCAAACGAGAAGGTAATGAGCCAAAAATCAAACAATTGAGTGAGGAAATTGCCAACTTGCGCGAAGAATGTAATGGTTTGCGCGCCAAATGGCAAAGCGAGCGTAGTATCATCGAAAGGATACAGGCTAATAAAAATGAAATTGAAGCGTATAAGCTTGAGGCACAACAGGCCGAACGTCAGGGAGATTATGGACGCGTGGCCGAACTTCGTTACGGAAAAATCAAGGATGCCGAAGCCGCTATGGAAGCGCTTAATGCTGAATTACAAAGCCAACAGTCCGGTACGGCGTTGATTCAGGAAGAAGTCACTTCCGATGACATTGCCGGAGTGGTTGCCCGTTGGACTGGAATTCCCGTATCGCGTATGTTGCAGAGTGAACGTGAAAAACTGTTAACACTCGAAAATGAATTGCATCACCGGGTGGTAGGGCAGGACGAAGCGATTGCTGTTGTTTCGGATGCTGTGCGTCGTAATCGGGCAGGTCTGTCGGACCCAAAACGTCCCATCGGGTCATTTATTTTCCTTGGGACAACAGGTGTCGGGAAAACGGAACTGGCGCGCGCACTGGCCGAATTTCTGTTCAATGACGAGAACATGATGACCCGTATTGATATGTCTGAATACCAGGAACGTCATTCTGTATCACGACTTGTAGGGGCACCTCCGGGTTATGTGGGTTATGATGAAGGCGGACAACTGACCGAATCCGTACGCCATAAGCCATATTCGGTAGTGTTGTTAGATGAAATTGAAAAGGCCCATCCCGATGTATTTAATATCTTGCTCCAAGTGTTGGATGATGGTCGTCTGACCGATAATAAAGGACGTACCGTAAATTTCAAAAACACCATCATCATCATGACTTCCAATATTGGGTCGCATCTGATCATGGAGAAGCTTGACGGACTCACCGATACTAATCGCGAAGAAGTACTCGAACAAACACGTATTGAAGTGATGGATTTGTTGAAACAGACTATTCGTCCTGAGTTTATCAATCGGGTAGACGAAATAGTAGTGTTTAAGCCTCTTCAAAAGGATGAAATCAAACAGGTGGTGCAATTACAGATAGAACAGCTGCAAAAAATGTTGAAAGAACAAAACATTGAATTGCGGGTGAGTGATGCAGCTATTGAATGGCTTGCTGTTGCAGGTTACGATCCACAATTTGGCGCACGTCCTGTGAAACGTGTGGTACAAAAAAATATTCTCAATGAATTGTCAAAACGTATCCTTTCAGGTAATGTGCAAACTCATAAGCCTATCAAAGTGGATTGCGTGAATGGACATTTGATTTTTGAAAATTAGGAATGGCATATCATTGTTGGCGGCATGTAAACGGATTTAGCCTTCATTGGTGTAGGGATACCGTGTCAATATTCAAATGTGCGTCAGTCCTGACGTTTGTATAAAATCTTATTGGAGATATTGCTTTATTAAAATGCACCATACCGTATGGTATGGTGTAAATAATGGAATTATCTACTTTTACCGTATGCCGTCAGTAATCGTAGAACGTTGGCATCAGATGTGAAAGTGCAGACCTTAAATTAAGGTAGTAATGAAAATAGAAAAGATTGCGGACAACAAAAAACGTTTTCTCGACTTGCTACTATTAGCAGACGAGCAAGAGAACATGATAGATAAATATCTGATAAGTGGAGATATGTTTGCATTGTATGATGATGATTTGAAGAGTGTCTGTGTGGTAATACCAATAGATAAGGAAACGTGTGAGTTAAAAAACATTGCAACATATAAAACATATCAGGGTAAAGGATATGGTCGGACACTGATAAAATTCATCTCTGATTTCTATAAAAACAATTATAAAACGATGCTTGTCGGGACAGGAGAAACTCCGACAATATTGTCATTTTATCAAAATTGTGGATTTAAAGAATCGCATCGTGTAAAGAATTTTTTCACTGATAATTATAACCATCCAATTTTCGAAAATGGAGTACGACTCGTTGACATGGTTTATCTGAAGAAAAATTTATAAGGCTAACCAAACAACGAAAGACAACAAAAATACCGAACACCCAACTGCCAGTCTGTTGTTAGGTCGGTTGACAAGTAATTATCAACTCTTATTCACCACAAAAATTTTGACAATAACGGACACTTTCGGCGATGTGGTATTATAAAATCAGCAAAATATAGTTTTGTATTTGAGCTTTTAAATAAATTAAAATGAGCCTCAGGCGAAACCATATCTGTGGCTTTTGTTTTATTTTTGTGCCAAGAAAAGTAATATAAACAATGAAAAAGAGAAAACGTATGATGTGGATAACATTATCAGGAATATTGGTTCTTTCCGCGACGGCTGCGGTGTTTTTCAATCAGGAGAGTTTCGGACGTTCGCCGCGCGGTGAACGCTTGGAACGAATAAAAAACTCGCCCAATTACCATGATGGTAAATTTCACAATCTTTCACCAACCAAACAAATTACATCGGAAAAATCCAAAATAAGTACGATGGCAGATTTTCTTTTTCGCAAAGTAAAAGACTTGCGTCCCGAAATGGATTTACCAACCATCAAAACTGATTTGAAGCGGTTCGGACAAGACGAAAATGTGTTGGTATGGCTGGGACATTCGTCCTTGTTCATTCAGACAAACGGCAAACGATTTTTGGTGGATCCTGTGTTGGTCAAGGCTTCGCCCGTGTCATTTGTTAACAAACCATTTAAAGGAACGAAAATTTATACGCCGGATGATATACCTGATATCGATTATTTAATGATCACGCATGACCATTGGGACCACTTGGATTACAATACCGTCAAACGATTGAAAGACAGAACCGGGAAAGTGATTTGTCCGCTCGGTGTCGGTGAACATTTGGAACATTGGGGATTCGACAAAGATCGTATTGTTGAACTCGACTGGAACGAAAATTTCGTGTTTGACAACACTGTTACGATTCACTGTTTATCTGCCCGTCATTTTTCGGGACGCGGCTTATCACCTAATAAAACCTTATGGGCTTCTTTCATGCTGCAAACGCCTTCGAAGAATATCTACATCAGTGGAGATGGTGGCTACGATACGCATTTTGCAGACATCGGCAACAGGTTCGAGATTGACCTTGCCATTGTGGAAAACGGACAATATAATGAGGGTTGGAAGTTCATTCATCTGATGCCTGAAGATTTGGTGACGACAGCAAAAGACCTGAACGCAAAAAAGATGATGACTGGGCACAATTCGAAATATGCTTTGGGAAAACATTCGTGGCATGAACCGTTGGAAAATATTTCAAAAGCGGCGGAAAGAGATTCGTTGAACCTGCTGACTCCAATGATTGGAGAAGCTGTATATCTGAACGATACAATACAGGTGTTTAAAAAATGGTGGTCAACTGTCAACTAAGAAAATAAAAGTATCATGAACAAAAAAGTTTTGATATTATCAGCAAGTCCGCGCAAAGGAGGAAATTCAGATCTATTATGCGATCAACTCATGCGAGGGGCAAAAGATGCAGGACACAGCGTTGAAAAGATTTTCCTCCGCAGTGAAAAAATAAATTATTGCACAGGTTGCGGAAATTGTACCGATACGGGAAAATGTATCCAAAAGGATAGTATGAATGAGATACTTGGTAAAATGGTAGATGCCGACATATTGGTTTTCAGCACACCCGTTTATTTCTATGCAACGAGTGGACAGTTGAAAACACTGATTGACCGCACTGTTCCACGTTACAAGGAATTGAAAGGTAAAGCCTACCTTATTGCCACTTGTGCCGACCCCGAACACGATGCAGTGGACGGCACATTATCTGATTATAAAAATTTCCTGCGTATGACACCTAAATTGACGGATGCAGGCCATATTTTTGGCTTTAACGCTTGGGCAAAAGGAGATATTTTGGGAAATCCCGCCGTTATGCAAGCCTATGAAACGGGAAAAAACGTATAATATGCTACTAAAGCAACGTTTTTAACATAAAAATCAAAAAAATAACTTTTTCTAAAATATTTTTCACTCTTGTTTGTCAGCATAAGTAGAGAACGTTATCTCGAAAAATAATTTAAAATAAAATATAAATTAATATCATGAAAACAAGAGATTTTGGAATGGGATTCTTTGAAAGAACGCCCTTTGGAACAGATGAAAAAAAGGATTTTTTCAAAAAATGGTCGAAAATGACTGATGAAGAAAAAATCGAATTGATGAACAAGCGTATGGAAACCATGAATAACGATGAGCATGATGGCTTTTTTGGCAAGCGCGAATTTACCGTAGCCGATATAGACCAACGTTATGAAGAATGGTTGAAAAAGACACCCGAAGAAAAGGAAGCCTTCGTTAAGGAGCGAAAAGAAGTTATCAGCAACTTTCGTGATCATGGCCGTTTTTTCGAACGTGGAAGAGGTTTTGGTTTCGACGGTAATGATCGTCGCGAAAATTGTATGCATGATTTTCGAGGCCAGTGGTCTAAAATGACCGACGAAGAGAAGAAAGAATTTATCCGTAAGCGTGAAGAAGCCATGAATCATTGCGGTAATTTCTTCGAACTCCGTTTTTCAGTAGTAAAAGAGCCTCAAACAGCAAAATAATAACATCTTAATATGTTGTGGTAATAAAACCGATTGTTGGATTATCCAACAATCGGTTTTTGTCATTTAGTACCAAGCTTATCCGTGTAAAATAAATACTTGTAATCGTACCTTTGTAAACAGGATGTCGCAAAAAAGGAAAGACATATTAGATCAAATCAAACAGCATAAGGCGTTGCCTATTATGTTGCGGTTGCCTCATCATACGCCTTTTAGCAAAGAAATCGTTAAGGAATTGAATGAACCCGTGCAACAAGGATTTTATTTCCTGATGCTGCTTGTTAAGGGTAAATCAAAACACATGGTTGATTTTCAAAATATCATCCTTACAGATCATCAATTGCTGTTTGTGACACCCTGGCAAATCCACACGATGGAAAAAACCGATGGGACGGAATCCTACGGAACCAGCTTCGGGGAATAATTGATGAACTACTTCCCTCCGTCTTTTCTTTTTTTACCAACCCTTTCGGGAATCAAATTATCGAAATATACCAACCTGTTTTACAACGGTTAGTATCTGTTTTTCAATCATTAAATAGTGTACTTCAGGACGATACATCAAATCCCGAACTGGTTCTGATTTATCTCAACGCCTTACTCACTGAGTGTAACAGTGCTTATTTCAAAGGCATGGAAATGGCAGGCGATGCGAAGGACAGCTTGTCCGATTTTATTGTATTCAAAAACTATATTGAAGATTATTTCCTGGAACATCCTTCGGTAGAAGAAATGGCTGAAAGGCTGGGTATGAATACCAATGCTTTGTATCACTTGGTAAAAACCAAATGTGGCATTTCTCCTAAAATCTATCTTACCGAGCGGTTGATCCTGGAAGCCAAACGCAAATTATATCTCGAGAATATTTCTATCAAAGAATTAGCTTATGATCTGAACTACAATGATCCTGAATATTTTTCTCGTTTATTTCGCAAACACACAGGAAAAAGCATTCCCGAATATCGAATATGTATTCAGGATTCGTAAGGGTCTTAATTTGAATTGTACGGTTTTGCCGTTAAAAACCGCCCTATCTTTGTATTCAATAATAACATTAATCATTGTATTTGTATGAAAAATCTGAGAGTATCTGATCATAATCTCAAGCTGCCCCGTTTAGGACTTGGCGGTGAGAGTGCAAAAAATGTCGGAAGTATTGAAATCATTCATGCCGCTTTAGGCAATGGTATCAACTATCTGAATACCGCCGATTTTTATGGCCATGGTCAAAGCGAAATGACTATTGGTGAAGCATTGAAGACACGCAAGCGCGAAGAAATTTTTATTTCGGTTAAATTTGGTGGCCTTGTTACCCCCAATGGAATGTTCTATGGAATTGATGTGCGTCCTCATGTGGTAAAAAGCTATTTAGCTTACACCTTGAAACGTTTGGGAACGGATTATATAGATCTTTACCAGCCTGCACGTATCGACCCGAATATTCCTGTTGAAGAAACCATCGGAGCTGTGGCTAATATGGTTAAAGCAGGATATGTGCGCTATGTAGGTATCTCGGAAGTCGATGGTGATACCTTGCGTCGGGCACATGCTGTCCACCCGATTTCCTTAGTTGAGGTACAATATTCCATTCTGAATCGTTCCATTGAAAGCAATCTTATTCCTGCTGCCCGCGAGTTGGGAATCGGTATCGTTGCCTTTGCCAACTTGTTTCATGGATTCATCGGCAGTAGTCATCCACAGGAGAAACTGTCTGTGTTGAGCCGTAGAATGCCCTCAGCTACTGTCGAAAACTTGAATAAGCTGATGCCCCGCATGTCCGGACTGAAAACCATTGCCGACAGAAAAGGAATAACTGTTCAGCAGCTGGCTATCGCATGGGTGTTGGCGCAAGGAGATGATATTTTGGCTTTGGTCGGTTCGCATACAGTTGCACAACTCCATGATACAATAAAAACTATTGATATAGAGATCAGTAGTGATGATTTGCGCCAAATTGAACAAATCATCCCCAAAGAATTAGCATCCAATTCTTCCATGTTGGCCATGAATATTGACAAAAACGGGTTATTTGTCAGATAGACGACGGACAAAATTTTCATCAGGAAATTAGAGCATTCGTGAACTGCAATCTTTGAGACAAAGGTCTATCTCGCGTATAGTTATTAAATATGATGACTTAGATGCAAATGGATGTGAGCTTTACTGGCAACTCCTTTGATAATCTTAATATCCGAGAATTATATGCTTTGACGTAGAATATCGCAATAGTGCAATTGAATATTATTTTGAAGTACTTGGTAGCGATATTTGATGATCCAAACCAAATGTGTTTGTAGATTATTTATATTGTGTGAATTATCATAATTATTCATAAACATTTCAAACGATAGAATTTTTTAAACATTTATAAAAGCTAAAACCTTGTACTAAAGTACATAGTTTTAACTAGCAAACTCGAAAAATAAAAAAATATCAACTACATTTAAGTCCGTCTAAGAGAAAGATATCCCGCTTGGATAGATAGTTTTAAAATGCTGTTGATACGTTTTGATGCTTCGGACAAATAAAGGTTCAATTGGTATTATTTGATTTTTTGCTCTTATCCTTTTAAAAATTTAAACGGGTTTACAGATAAATTTCAATAAGTATGAAATTTTGCACGAAATTTGTGGAGATTATTTTGATGTATGACAAAACAAGAGAAGGCGATACCCGAAAATTTACCATATACAATGATAATTCCAACAAAAGATTTGTGAAACCGTACATGATGAAATTGCATTTTGACAAAGAATAGATAGGTGCCAATACTCTTTTGGAATTTTATGAGAAAGGAGTTTAAAAGGCAGATTAAAAGACATTGCTGCGCAATTGGATGAAGCATCAAACTCTGATGATTATGTTAGTAAAGTATACGAAATAAATCAGATAGCATTCATTTCAAAATTCTTTAAATGAAACCTTTAGTCAATTGGAAGAATCACTTTTATAAGCCACTGGTTGTATTTTTCTCTTTATTTTTTAGCCTCCAAATTTTGGGGCAGGGTTTAGGCAGCGACTTTAATCAGCTAACAGTTTTTTTTCAGGCACTAAATTACTTTTCAAAAAATATCCCTCAGGAAAAGGCCTACCTGCATTTCGATAATACTAGTTATTACCAGAGCGACCATATCTGGTTCAAATGTTACGTCGTTACTTCGCAGCACCAACTGAGTCAATTGAGCAAGACCCTGTATGTGGAACTATTGAACCCAGGCGGTGAAATTGTTGACAAACGCATCTTAAAAATTGAAAACGGACAGTGCCATGGCGATTTTTCGCTGAATCAGCTTCCGTTTTATTCGGGTTTTTACGAGATACGTGCCTATACAAAATACATGCTGAATTTTGGCGACGACGTTATTTTCTCCCGGTTATTGCCTGTTTTCGACAAACCAAAAGAAGCAGGAAACTTTGAAGAGAAAAAGATGTTGGGATATGGCAGATATGGTCCATTGGGCAGTCATACGATGAAAAGGGAACGACCACTCAAAGGCAACACAGTCAATCTTCGTTTTTTTCCCGAAGGAGGCAACCTAGTTCGGGGCATCACATCACAAGTCGCTTTCGAAGCCACGGATGAAGTCGGCAACCCGATAGACATTACAGGCATTGTAATGGATGCTGCCAGGCAGGAACTAAGTCAAATCTCCACCTTGCACGAGGGACGGGGAGTGTTTTCATACACACCCAGCGCCATCGTTGGCAGACGAAGAGACATAGTAGAAGTCGAATATTCAGGTCGAAAATATAAATTTGATGCGCCTGAAAGCTTGCCACAGGGAGTAGTGATGGAAGTGGATAACCTGGCTTATCCCGACAGTATCGGCATCACTTTACGGAAAAACATGAATACACCTGCCGAGCTGCTTGGCGTGGCTGTTTTAAACGGCGGTAAGCTGCAAAACTATTGCTGCGTCTCTATTACAGATGATGCAATCAGTTTCAAGATGGATAAAGCGCGATTACCTTCGGGTGTTTCGCAAATCGTACTATTCAACAGTACAGGAGAAATCCTCTGCGACCGTTTGGTATTTGCCGCGAGAAATGACTTATTGGACATCAAGGCAACAACCAATAAACAGGTATACCGACCTCACGAATTAGTTGAAATGGAGTTATCGGTAGCCGACCAGAGAGGATATCCGGACTTTGCAACATTCTCGTTGTCGGTGCGGGATGGCGCGAATGAAGTTGAAAATAACCATAATATCATGACCGACCTATTGTTGATGTCGGAGATCAAAGGTTATGTCCGCAATCCCTCTTATTATTTCGAAAGCGAAGACAAAACACACCGTTCAGCACTTGATGTGCTGTTGATGGTACAAGGTTGGCGGCGTTATTCATGGAAACAAATGGCCGGAATGGAACCCTTTGCAATCAAATATTTTCCCGAACAGGGCATAGAGACCAATGGGAGGGTTATCTCACTTGTCAGGCAAAAACCACAGCCCAACGTTGATGTGGGCTTATTACTGCATCAAAGAGGAGAAGAAGACACCCAGCCGGGCGGCAGTTTTGTTGAAAGCTTTGTGACGGACGAACAGGGACGTTTCTCTTTCGTATCGGATATATCCGGCAAGTGGAGCATGATATTGACAGTAAAAGAAAAGGGAAAGAAAAAAGACCACCGCATACTGTTGGACAGGGTTTTCAGTCCTGATCCTAAAAGGTACCGTTATGCGGAGATGCAGGTAAGCATTGCCGAAAAGAATAGCGGAAACATGGAAAAAGAAGAAACGCCCGACAATTTTGAATATGATTTGGATCTATTCCTTAAAGCCTATAACGATTCATTGGCAAAATTGGGTATGGATGAGAAAGTCTATCATCTAAAAGAAGTAACGGTTCAAGCCAAAAGAAGGAC
>JAVBMZ010000180.1:0-10477 GCA_031551935.1 Bacteroidales bacterium | reverse complement strand
TGGCAAATTAGTTTGCCAGGGCATTTTTACTAGATAGCTTTGCGTTCGAATTGAGGCATTTACTATACTTGATACTTTACACTTTTGATTATATGGTTTTTCTGAGTAAGTAATTATGACTTAAATCACCGGTAATTATATTTCCATCCATATCCAATTGGGTTAATATGCCTTCCGAAACATAGTATTTATTGGGAGAATCCGTAATCCCCTCTAAGATAATGATGAATCCTGTATCATCCCACGAAAATTTGCCTGTTACTTCTTTTACATTTCTATCGCCTTTACCGAGGTATTTGGCTTTTTTGACGTAGGTACCATCATTATTAATGTGAATGGTTGTTTCTATTCCTTCACAGTCGGCACAAGGTATAATACCAAAGTATGTGCCCTGATAATGAAACTGATCTTTTGCATTATTTTCCTTGATAGCGACAGTTGGCTGATTTGCATCAGTTGTTTTTGATGCGTTTTGCGAACGGTTGCAACTCCATATGGATACAACAATCATGAAAGCAATGAATATTTTTTTCATTTTATTGAACTTTTATTGTTAATGATGGACATATAACAATTATGCTTTTCATATTGTTTCATAAATTTGTATTTTCTTGGGTATAAGAAAATATCCCGTTAAAACGACGAGTGATAATTTTTATCAGACAATCCCTGCAAACCCCATAAATGCCATAGCCAATAATCCAGCTGTAACTAATGCAATGGGTACGCCTTTCATGGCTTTTGGTATTGCTGCGAGCTCCAATTGTTCACGAATGCCCGCAAAAATTACCATTGCCAGGGCGAATCCCAATGCCGTAGCGATGGCATACACTACACTTTGTATCAGATGGTAATCCTTTTGGATGACCAAAATGGCTACTCCAAGAATAGCACAATTAGTGGTGATTAAAGGAAGAAATACACCTAATGCCTGGTACAACGAAGGGCTGACTTTCTTGAGGATAATTTCTACCATTTGTACCAATGCTGCAATCACCAAAATGTAAGTAATAGTTTGGAGAAACTCAATGCCCAATGGTTTGAGGATATAAGTCATGATAAGATAGGTGAAGATGGTCGCAATGGTCATCACAAAAGTGACCGCACCTCCCATGCCTGCTGCGGTTGAAATCTTGTTGGATACACCCATGAATGGGCAGATACCGAGAAACTGTGCCAAAACGATGTTATTGACAAAGATGGCCGAGATGATAATTAAAATGTATTCCATAACAAAAGGGATAAGAGATAAAAGATAAAAGCAAAAGAGGTAAAGTTTTGTAACTTATTACCTTTTATTGATTATTTTTTATCTTTAATTGATTCACAATCATAATTAAATATCCTAAAGCAATAAATGCTCCAGGAGCTAATACGAATATCAGGATATTAGTCGTTTTGGGAAGCAACTGCAATCCGAACACCGAACCGCTACCCAATATTTCGCGGACAGCGCCCAACAAAGTCAATGCAAAAGCAAATCCTAAACCGATACCAGCACCATCTAAAAATGATGGCAACACTTTGTTTTTGGCAGCAAAGGACTCAGCTCGGCCGAGGACAATACAGTTTACCACGATCAACGGAATAAAAATACCTAATTGATCATAGAGGCTTGGTTCTCCATTAGGCCCTGGCGAGTTCACATAAGCGGCCATCAATAAATCCACAATAGTGACAAAAGAAGCGATAACTACGATATAGGCAGGAATGCGCACCTTGTCAGGAATCAATCCGGCTATCAGGGAGATGACCACGTTTGACAACATCAACACAAAAGTGGTGGCCAAGCCCATTCCCAAACCGTTGATGGCTGAGGTGGTGGTGGCCAGCGTAGGGCACATCCCCAAAACCAATACAAACACGGGATTTTCTTTGAGGAAGCCTTTACTAAAATTTGCCCAATGATTCATATCATTTCGATTTTATATTTTCAATTTTAATCTAATCCAAAGATGACAGATATTCCAAATATTAATGCAACTATAACGATAAAAATAATAAACCAAACCAAACAACTTTTCAGATCCGGTTTTGGAACCCTCGGACGAAAATCATCAAGAGGCATATATTTTTCGCTTGTATATGTCATTTTTCTAATTTTCCTGCTTTTTCCAAGCTCTTATACGCCCGTTCCACAGCGTCAGAAAATGCCCGCGAGCTAATGGTAGCTGCCGTAATAGCATCTACTTCTCCGCCGTCCTTTTTTACGCTAAGGTTGTTTGTCCCGGGATTCTTGCCGTTGAATTGATCTTTAAATTCAGCATCCACCATTTTTGTTCCTAAACCGGGTGTCTCTTTTTGCTCCAATACCGATATGTTGATAATATTGCCCGATTTATCAAAACCGACCATGAGACGTATCAAGCCACTGAACCCTTTCGTAGTCCATGTTTTTACAGCAATACCAGTCAATTCACCACCTTCGGTTCCAGGGTAACAGGTCAGTTTTTCACCGCCGTCGAAACTGTCGATTTCGTAAGCATCGGTTGACGGAGCATTGTCATATTCAGTCAATACTGCCTTAATGGCAAAATTTTGCTTGGCTTGTTCGGCGATAGCTTTAGGTTCTTTAGTCAACTGGTACATAAAACCAAGTGAAGCCGACGATATGGCAGTAATTACCAAAAGCGTGAGCACCATGTTGACAAGGGTCGATTCTTTTTTAGCCATGTTTTACCTCCTTTCCAAAACGCGCAGGTTTAAGATATGTATTGATTAGCGGGACAAATGCATTCATGATAAGTATTGCAAACGACATACCTTCCGGATATGCCCCAAAAACACGTATTACGATGGTGATAACACCAATACCAATGCCATAGACAACCATCCCGATATGACTCATTGGCGAAGTAACATAATCAGTGGCCATGAATATGGCACCTAACAACAAACCTCCTGTGAGCAAATGAAATATAGGAGTCGCATTCGTGTCCGGGTTTACCCACCAGAGGATGCCCGTAAAAATGGCCGTAGTGAGTATAATACTTACCGGAATGTGCCACGTAATAACTTTACGGATAAGTAAATAAGAAAACCCAATAAGTAGGGCTATGGCTGCAATTTCGCCCATTGATCCACCCATTTTGCCAATCAATAAATCGAGGGTGGAGGGTATATCATGCATCACTTCAGCCATGGTTTTTACGGTAGCTCCACTGGATGCGTCGGCAGTGGCAATGGATTTAACCCCCTCTTTCATAACGCCAAGCGGTGTGGCTCCTGTATATGTGTCGATATATGCTGTAGGATACTTACCGAAATTGAATACAGTTTCAAGATTCCATCGTGAGATAATAGGTTTAGGCCAACTGGTCATCTGTACCGGAAACGAAATTAACATAAACACACGACCTACTAAGGCGGGATTAAACGGGTTGTTACCTAATCCGCCAAAAGTCATCTTACCTACACCGATGGCAACTATCGCGCCCAGGATTAATATCCAGATCGGTAGGTTGGTCGGTACGTTAAACGCCAATAATATGCCTGTCACGGCAGCTGATCCGTCGCGTAACGTTGGCTCCTGTTTCATCAGATATTTCTGAATGACATATTCGGATAGCATACAACATAACACCGATACAATAGTCACGTACAATGCGCCTAATCCAAACATCCATACCGATACCAGGAAGGCGGGAATTAACGCCAACAAGACATCGTACATCAAACGTTCGACGCTGTTGCCACTATGCACATGCGGTGATGGAGATACGGTAAATAGTTTACTCATTTTAATTTTTTGGTTATTTATTACGTTTATGAGCCCGCCTGTTCACGCGGACAGGAACGTTTCGCTAAGTTTTTGATTTTCGATAATGAGATTCTCCAAAATAATATCAATTGTTGTTACTTATATTCTTTAGATAGTTGGATTTTATTTTAGAACCATTTATTGTCCGATTAAAAATTATTTTGCCATTGCTCGAGCCCGGATGTTTTTCAGTACCGCCGCTTTACCCAGGCGGATATAATCTAGTAACGGACGAGAGGACGGACAAGTGTAGCTACATGACCCGCATTCGATACAATCAGTGACACATTCTTCTTCGGCGCGGTCAAACATTTGTTGTTCTGCCAATGGCATGAGCAGGTATGGTTCTAAACCCATCGGGCAAACAGCTACACACTTGGCACAACGAATACATGTCCGGGTAGGTTGACGTTTGGCTTCTTTTTCTTCAATAAGCAGGATGCCTGAGCAACCTTTGGTGGTAGGAATGTCCGTAGTACCTACAGCTTTTCCCATCATAGGGCCGCCACTAATAATTTTTCCGGCAGTTTTGGGCATACCACCTGCTGCTTCAATCAAACTATTGACTGATGTACCAATGCGTACTTTAAAATTGGATGGTTTGGCGATACCTTTTCCTGTAATAGTTACCAAACGTTCTATCAGAGGTTTGTTTTTTTGGACAGCTTCATATACAGCAAACACGGTTGCTATATTGAACGGCACCACGCCGACGTCTACAGGAATTTTACCTGATGGTACTTCGCGTCCTGTAACGGCTTTGATTAATTGTTTTTCACCACCTTGTGGATATTTCACCTTTAACGGGCAAATTTCTATTCCTTGATAGGATGCCGCGTATTTTTGCAAATTAGCAATAGCGTCCGGTTTATTGTTTTCCACACCCACTATAGCCTTATTCACACTTAATGTTTTCATTAAAATGTGAACACCCGTTATGATTTCTGGGCCTTTTTCAAGCATCAGACGGTGATCGCAAGTCAAGTAAGGTTCACATTCTACACCATTGACGACAATCATTTCGGCCTTTTTACCCGGAGGAACGGACAATTTAACATGTGCTGGAAAGGTTGCACCACCCAAACCCACAATACCTGCAGCGGTTACCTTACGGATAATATCTTCGGGAGTACTGGTGATTTCTGTTTTCAACGTATCGGAAATGTCTATACCTTCTTCCCATTCGTCTCCTTCGACGGTAATTTGTACCGCCATTCGTTTATATCCCGATGCATCGAGAAAGGTATCTATTTTCTTGACAGTGCCTGATGTCGACGCATGAACGTTGGCTGATACAAAGCCCGTGCTGTCGGCAATCACCTGGCCTGTTTTCACTTTATCACCCACTTTTACTTTGATAGTAGAGGGTGCTCCGATATGTTGTGATAGCGGAATGGTAACTACTTCGGGAAGCGGCAAAATCTCAACGGGCTTTCCGGAACTGAACTTGTTTTCGGGCGGATGGACGCCTCCTTTTGGAAAAGTCTTTAACATTTTTGATTTTAACTTCGTTGAGCCCACAAGCTCGGTTCAATTTTTGATTTTCGATTGAATAATAGCACTTTATTCATGTAGATGGCTTATTCTTCGTTTTCTTCTATTTGTTTCCATTTATCCCGGATATCTTTTTCTCCTTCAAAATAGCCCGTTTGGGTATC
This sequence comes from Bacteroidales bacterium, assembly GCA_031551935.1. Taxonomy (GTDB): domain Bacteria; phylum Bacteroidota; class Bacteroidia; order Bacteroidales; family UBA4181; genus JAIRLS01. The sequence goes on along the minus strand of JAVBMZ010000180.1, from coordinate 5,059 downwards.
TTTTTTGAATACTTCCATGGTCGGAGCGATTAATAACTTATTCGAATCTGGGTATTCACAAACATCAAACCCGATAAAAAATCTTATATCCAAATAAATACATTGTTCCGTCGTGTGATTAAACATCTGGTGCGCCCCGGTTTCGCCTAATTCAAAAAAGATTAAATCACCACTATGCACAATTTCCAATCCGGTTGTAGTTCTTAACGTTGCAGAACCGGAAATAATCACAAACAGTTCTTCTGAGAACCTGTGAAAGTGATATACCCCGGAATATTGGCCCGGATGTAATTGTCGCAAATCGAAGTTCAGATTTTGAGGTTTTATCCCTTGCTTAACTCTGGAAACATCAGTGAATATCCTAAAAGGGTCTATCTTATTAGGTTCCTCTCTAAATTCTCTTTGGTTTGATTTTAAAACTGTTGCCATCATTTTACAATTTAGTCAATTACTCCATTACCGCTGTTTCCTTTTCGGGAGCAGGCGGCGTCACTTTTCTTGGCGGGAAATTCAATTCAAGAATAGAGTTGGTAGGACATTCGGGAGGACATTTGCGACACATTTTACATGCCATGGAATCGATATAAGCCAAATTATTTTCCATCTTGATAGCATCAAAAGTACAAACCTTGAAACATTTGGAACAACCTATACAAGCCACTGCACAGTATTTTTTAGCGATACCGCCTTTGTCTTTATTGACACATGATACAAAAATTTTACGATCCTTCTTGTCCTTATGGCGTAATTCGATGATGGCACGTGGACAAGCTTTTACACAAGCACCACAAGCTGTACAATTGGCATCATTCACCACTGGAAGCCCTGTTTCTGGATTCATAGCCAATGCATCAAATTTGCAGGATATAGCACAATCGCCGCAACCAAGGCAACCATAGGGACAATCAGTATCTCCGGTGTAAAGTGTATGTTCAATGGCGCATGAAGAAGCACCGTCATAAATACTTGTACGTGGGCGGTGTTCGAAGGAACCGCTGCATCTAATCACTGCAACCAAAGGATCCTTGGCATCGACTGTTTTACCCAATATTTGAGCTACCGTCATCATGACTGTGTTACCGCCTACGGGACAAAACATCGGCGAAATATCGTCGGCTTTAACCAAGGCTTCGGCAAAATTACGGCATCCGGCATATCCACATCCACCACAATTAGCAGCAGGAAGAGCTTCGGCAACCGTATCAATACGTGGATCTTCGTATACTTTGAATTTTTGCGCTACAAAATATAAAATGACGGCAGACACCACACCAATAACGACTAAGGTAATGATTGTAAACAGAATAATGTTCATGCAACCAATAGTTTAATTAATTTTCTTTACCGTGAAACCAATATTTTTTTCTATCCTGCGATTCAATAGTTTGAGAATCAAATAGTATGGAGCTAATACCAGCAATGCCGACAATCCGCTTACCAGTTCATTACCGGTTATTTGATATACCAGCAATAATGTGACGAACACCACAATAAAAGGAATCATATAACCAATGCATAGTGCCCTGATACCCATGGATTGACTCATGATGACTTTTACCCGTTCGCCTAAATGAAAATCGCCCGAAAAACTTTCGACTCGGATGTCCTTGTCTTTGTTTTCGGACGGCATACAATGACTTTTGGCCGCACAACCACTACATGCAGACGACGAAACGATGCGTACAACCATGGTATTACCAAAAATTGAAGCAACCGTTCCCTCGTGCTCCACTTGTTTTTCCATTCTATTTTCGATTCGTTCAAAACACAAATGTAAAGAACATATTTTGAAAATAAAAGTGTTTTTGTCATCATCTATTAACTGAGAGCGTATCTTCATGAAGATGTTGCTTCTGCTTTTGTATATTTACTGAAGAATGATACCATATCAATTTTAATGTTTATCTTACATTTGTTAATATTTATATTAATAAAATTGTGATATATATTAAAAATATTAATATATACATTAAAAAAGTTGTGATGTATATTAAAATATGAATATTTATCACAACACTTTAGTACATCATAAAATGGTAGTTTTATGGTTGGAAATGATATTTTTTTTACGTAACTTTACCTCAGTTGTTATTTAAATGTTGGAAAAATGGAAATTGATAAACAAGTGTATATACGTCCGGAACAACCGGAAGATATGGAGGATGTATACGAAGTCAATCGATTGGCTTTCGGACAGGATGATGAGGCTGACTTAGTGGATCGATTAAGGCAGAGCCAGCATTTTGTTCCGGAATTATCATTAGTCGCTTTAGATGGAGAACAAACCGTGGGGTATATATTGTTTACGCACGTATTGATTACCGACGATAATGGTAATCAATACGGAAGTTTAGCATTAGCGCCTGTTTCTGTACTGCCGGAATATCAAAACCAGGGTATTGGGAAGCAACTTATCCGTTATGGTTTGGAGTGTGCGGCACAATTGGGCTATATGTCTGTAATTGTGTTAGGACATGAGCTTTATTATCCGAAATTTGGTTTTATTCCGGCTTCGACATGGAATATCCGTTCGCCATATGATGTACCCGATAATGTCTTTATGGCCATTGAGCTGATTCCCGGAGGATTAGACAATATTTCCGGAATGGTGGTATATCCAAAAGAATTTGACAAGGTGAGCATTTGAGAAAAAGGTCAATGCCTATCACCCATGTGGAAAGCAAATTGATGCTTCTTTTATACGTATTTGTATCAATTTCTTATAATTAGATAATTGTAGGAATTGTAAAGGTATTCGTATACAAGCGTGCAACGGATAAATAATTGAGTAAAATGCTAACGTATAAATCTTCTGGATTGTATGTTCAGTTTTTGCTTGTTTCGTCAGAATGGTATATAAAGATGCTCAAATGTTAGTTCATTTTGTTGAGAATGGACGAAAACAAAAAGCTTTTGGAGGCATTAGCACTTATTGAGGTCACATAGGCGTTACGTTTTCCAAATCAACCCCAGAAATACGAAAGTATGACTACAACCACAAGCGCCGGCAACAAATTTACAACATTCAGCTCCTTAATTTTCAGAATAGTGATACCAAGCCCTATCAGTATAATGCCTCCGACAGCGGTCAAATCGGCAATCATAACGTCGGACATAAATCGCATCACATAGACCGCAAGAAGTGTCAGGCCTCCCTGGTAAAGAAGCACTGGAATTGAAGAGAAAAGAACGGCTATTCCGAACGAACTGGCAAGGGCGATAGACGATATACCGTCCATGATGGATTTGGTATAAAGCAAATTGGGAGTCTGCCCCAATCCGTCCTCTATAGCCCCCAGTATGGACATCGAACCTACGCAAAACAACATCGATGCAGTGATAAACCCTTCGGTGAAACGGCCTGATCCGGAAGTGTTTTCTTTTTTCATAGTCTTTCTCTGCAAATAATCGGAAAAACGCCTCAGATATTTGTCAATGTCTATCCATTGGCCAACCGATCCTCCGATAACAAGACTCACTACAAGAATAAGCATGTTCCCGGAGCGAAGAGACATGGATACTCCCAATGCTATGGTGAAAAGTCCTATCCCTTGGAAAACTATCCCTACAATCTTTTGCGGAAGGCGGGAATGGATCAGCATCCCGAGAATGCTGCCTATGATAATGGCTGCGGTATTAAAAAGGGTTCCGGTCATGGAATAAATTGGGTTATGGAACGTGCAGAAAGACAAGCTGCCTGCAGAAATCAAGGCAAATGTAGAAAGAAATTGCAAATACAATGCAAAATATTACTTCAACAAACTGTAAAATTTCGTGGAAAATACTATGTTTGCGGTCTGATAGAAAAAACCCATCTGTAAACTTTAGATAAATGGATAATATTAAATTTTTTCTGGGAGAAGCGTACCCTCTTGAATTCCATAAGACTCGCGTAGTTAAGAAATTGCATCTGGTACCGATAGAGCGTCGCTTGGACGCGCTGAAAGAGGCCGGGTTCAATACATTTCAACTGCAAACGACAGACGTTTTCCTTGATATGCTGACCGACAGCGGAACCAATGCCATGAGTGACAACCAGGTTGCGGCTATGTTCCAGGCGGACGATGCCTATGCTGGTTCGCAAAGTTTCAAACGTCTGCAAAAAGCGGTGGAAGATGTTCTCGGTAAAAAGTACCTGTTACCGGTGCATCAGGGACGTGCGGCGGAAAATGTGATTACCAGAACATTCCTTAAGCCGGGACAGGTGGTGCCGATGAACTACCACTTTACCACCACGCTGGCCCACATCCAGGATAAAGGTGGGAAAATCGAAGAGTTGCTCTACGACCACGCACTGGAACTTTCTTCAGACCATCCATTTAAGGGAAACATGGATATCGACAAGCTTGAAGCGGTTATTCATAAATACGGGGTAGATAAAATTCCCTTTGTACGCATGGAAGCCTCCACCAACCTGATCGGAGGGCAGCCTTTCTCGATCGGCAATTTGATGGACGTCCGCCGGATATGTGACAAGCACGGTATCATGTTGGTGCTCGATGCTTCACTGCTGGGTGAAAACGCCTACTTAGTGAAACAACGTGAAGATAACTGGAAAGAAAACTCAATGGCTGACATCATTAAAATGATGACCGGACTGGCTGACTTGGTTTATTTTTCGGCGCGTAAATTAAGTTCGTCACGCGGTGGCGGCATCTGTACTAACAACCACGACCTATACCAGAAAATGGAAGAGTTTATCCCGCTTTACGAAGGTTTCCTGACCTACGGAGGGATTTCTATACGGGAAATCGAGGCAATGGCAGTTGGATTGTATGAAACACTCGACGAGATGATGATCAGCCAAAGTCCAAGTTTTATCAAATACTTGGTTGAAGAGGCTGAAAAACATGGTGTACCTATGGTTACTCCCCCGGGTGTGCTGGGTGCACACGTCAATGCAGGCAAGATCTGCTCGCACGTACCGCAGAGTCAATACCCCGCAGGAGCGTTTGCCGCAGCCTTCTTCCTGATTTCGGGAGTTCGTGGCATGGAACGCGGTACAGTATCAAGCACCCGCGACGAAAATGGGAACGACATCCCAGCCGATGCAGAATTG
>JAVBMZ010000123.1:0-11125 GCA_031551935.1 Bacteroidales bacterium | reverse complement strand
GATACCGAGTACCAGGGTAGTGGCAAAACCTTGGATAGGACCTGTTCCAAAGAAAAACAACACAAGCCCGGTCAAGAAAGTAGTAACGTTACCGTCGATGATAGCAGAATAAGCATTTTTGTACCCGTCAGACACGGCAAGTCGTATCCCTTTTCCCGCTCGAAGTTCTTCACGAATACGCTCAAAGATGATAATATTAGCATCGTCCGCCATACCAAGCGTTAGCACAATACCTGCGATACCAGGTAACGTAAGCACAGCCCCCAGTGAAGCCAAGACCCCCATCAGGAAAAACATGTTGACCATCAAAGCAATATCGGCAACTACACCGGCAGTACTATAATAAAATGCCAGGTAAATCATCACGACCACCAACGCCATGATGAAAGATATGAAACCGGCACGGATAGATTCTTTTCCTAAGGTAGGCCCAACCACTTCGTCCTGAACAATACGTGCTCTGGCTGGTAGTTTACCCGACTTCAAAATGTTGGCTAAGTCAGTAGCCTCATTGATGGTAAAATTACCCTCAATCCGTGAATTACCCCCTGTAATTTCTGCGTTTACCCGAGGAGCCGAATATACATTATCATCCAAAACGATTGCGATACAACGTTCAATGTTTTCCTTAGTGATACGTGCCCATGTTTGAGCACCTTCCCTATTCATCGACATCGATACTTGTGCGCTTGAACCGCCGCGTTCGGAAAAATCAGCATTGGCGCTGGTAATAGCATCTCCACTGAGTGGCGGACGACCGTCACGACCTGTTTCCTTAATGGCGTGTAACTCAAACAAGTCGGTTGCTTTATGGGTTTGCGGATCTTGCATAGGCTTTACCCCCCATAAAAAGCGCACGTTACGGGGAAATAACTCCCGTACCTGAGGCATCGCTAAATAACGATTCACTTTTCCTGTATCTTTTGTAGCGGTAAGTCCAACCACTGAACCAGGCATCAATTGATTCTGGTATGTATTTGGCATCAATACAGAGAACAATGGATAATCTTTCAACGCATCTCCCTGTATTACGGTGCTATCAATAGTAGTAGCACTTTCTTCTTGAGCTAATTGCTCTAACAAACCAATACTTTGCATAGTGTCTTGCCGGTTAGCAGATGCTTCCTGAGAGCGTGCAACCTGATTTTCAGAAGATACTGATGTATTCAGCGCTGTTTTTGCGCTTTCGATTTCTTTTATTTTATCGTTCGCTTGTACTAAATAAGGATATATTTCGTTGTTTTCATACGTTTCCCAGAACTCCAGGTTAGCCGAACCCTGCAACAACTTACGTACCCGTTCCGGTTCCTTAACACCAGGTAATTCCACCAAAATACGACCTTTGGTTTCTAATTGTTGGATATTGGGTTGTACTACGCCAAAACGGTCGATTCTGGAACGGATAATATTGAAAGCATTATCAATAGCGCTATTCGATTCTGTTCTAAGAACACGTAATACTTCATCATTGGAAGCATCAAAACTTATTTTGCTACCTAATTCAGGAGTGCGGAATATAGCCGCTAACCTAGCGTTCGGATCGATTTCGCGAAAAGCCCTGCCGAAAAGTGTAATATAATCGTCCTGGCTGCTCTGTTGCATCTGTGATGCTCTTGTTAGCGCTTGTTGGAAAGTAGGGTCTGGATTGTAGTTAGACAAAGCCTTGACAACATCGGCAACCGATACCTCCAAAATAACGTTCATACCTCCTTTAAGGTCAAGACCAAGATTAATTTCCCGTTCTTTACATTCTTTGTAAGTATATTTTCGAAGCCCCAGGAAATTATAGACTACCGTATTCGATATGGAGTCCAAATACACTGCTTCCTTGTTGTAGTCGCCATTCGCATATTTTTTGGCTTCTTTCTCAATAGTCCATGTTTTCCATGTAAACAACAATTGATACAGGCACACCAATGCCATAGCTATGGCAAATGCCCTGATAATTCCTTTATTCCGCATTTGTATTTTCTTTTTATATAATGTATCGTTTTTATTAAAAAATTGAGCGCAAATATATAGCTTTTTTTCAAGCTATGAATAAACAATATATTATTTACAGTAAAAAAGAAAGCATATCATCGACAATTTTGGATAAAATTTTATGTATTTTTGAAACGGCAGCATAGTTGTCAATTGCCTCATTTGTAGAAAATTTCAAATACTTTCAAGACAGAAACGTGGACGACAAAATCCTTCATAAACTTCGCGTCTTGGCAGATTCAGCCAAGTATGACGTTTCATGTTCGTCGAGCGGCAGCAATCGCCAAAATACCGAAAAGGGTTTAGGCAATGCTGCCCCAATGGGCATTTGCCATTCTTTTACCGAGGATGGGCGTTGCATTTCGCTGCTTAAAGTGCTATTGACCAATGTTTGTATCTACGACTGTGCTTATTGCATTAATCGACGCAGTAACGATGTACCCCGCGCAACACTGAAAGTAATCGAATTAGTCGACCTAACGCTCAACTTTTACCGCCGTAACTACATTGAAGGGCTGTTTCTCAGCTCCGGTGTCATCCGCAACCCCGATTATACCATGGAAGCTTTATTGCGGGTAGCAAAATCGTTACGTACAGAGCACCGGTTCGGAGGATATATCCATTTGAAAGCCATACCTGGAGCAAGTCCTGAACTGATTCACGAAGCAGGCCTATATGCCGACCGGATGAGCGTGAACATTGAAATTCCTTCGGAAACAAATTTAACTGTCTTAGCTCCGGAAAAAAACTTCCCGAGCGTATACCGTCCGATGAATCAGTTAAAAGAAACAATTGTGGAACATAAGGAAGCCAGGCAAAAATTCAGGAAAGTTCCCCGTTTCGTGCCGGCAGGACAAAGTACGCAACTGATTGTAGGAGCAAGCCCGGATAACGATAAGCAAATATTAACCCTTGCATCAGGGTTTTACAATCAACAACAACTGAAACGGGTTTATTATTCCGGATTTATTCCGGTAAACGCTGGCGATAGTCGGCTACCCGTATTGAAACAAGTCCCTTTGTTGCGCGAACATCGTCTATACCAGGCAGATTGGTTAATGAGATTTTACGAATTCCGCTGTGATGAAATTGTGGATGAAGAACATCCTCATTTAGATGCTGATATAGACCCTAAACTGGCTTATGCTTTGCGCCATCCCCACTTGTTTCCTGTCGATTTGAATACAGCTGATTACGAAATGATTCTGCGAGTGCCGGGCATTGGTGTACATTCGGCAAAGTTGATTGTACATAACCGACGTTTCGGACGTATTACCCTCGATCATCTCAAACGAATGAAAGTAGCATTGAATCGGGCTAAATATTTTATCACTACCAAGGAATTGCCTTCGCAACTAGCAGGTTTTTCGCCATCGTGGATACGCCGCAAACTACAATTGCCCGTAGCCGCTCAAGAAAAACACGTACAACTGACTTTGTTTTAATGACATATCACACAGCCAGCCATTCAGATGATTTATACGTACGACGGCAGTTTTGATGGTTTTCTGACAGTAGTTTTCGATACATATCTTTCAAAACAACTTCCGGAAAATATTGTCAATGAACGAAACTGGCAAGCAGGTTTTTTCGACACTTCCGCTCACATCATCACTGATACGGATAAAAGTGAAAGGGTATGGAAAAGTGTCGTCACTCGTTCCAACGAAAACATATCGCAAATGCTATACCTTGCTTTCTCTTCAGGGCTGCCACGTATTGAAATGTTGATGTATCGCTACTTCGAGAAACTTTTTGCCGATACGACAGGTAATTACCATAAAAATTTGCTGGATAATGACGGATTCGAATTGTACAACATCGCCCGTAAAGTGAGAAAAGAGATTTACCGGTTTTACGGATTTATACGTTTTCAAGAAACGTCCGACGGTTTATTCTTCGCGGTTATTGATCCCGATCATGACATTGTATCGTTGTTAGCACCTCATTTTACCAAGCGTTATGCTGATCAACAGTGGGTCATCTACGACAGTAAACGAGATAAAGGTGTGTATTACGATGGAAAAGAAGCGCAAGAAATCATATTCACCGATAAGCAATTTGCCACATTAACAGGCAAGATCAACCATGAGCTTGAAGCAGAGGATGAGGAACGGTATCGTAGTTTATGGAAAGCATATTATAAGGCAACCAGTATTTCTGAACGGAAAAATACGCGATTGATGTTACATTGGCTTCCACGACGTTACTGGAAGTACTTGCCGGAAAAACAATAAGATCCATTCAAAGATTTCATTGTTTAAAAATTCAACAAACTAACAATCGGTGCATTATATTAATTGATAATGTTTTTTTAGCCTACATATAATGTAAGCATTAATGCCTTTAATGTTTATCACAATTATTTTAACATTTACATTAAATTATTTAACATGTACATTAACATTTTTAATGTTTATCACATATTTTTTAATATAAATATTAATATTTTTAATGTACACATTAATTTTATACGGCATTATTGCCCCAGTAAAAAAGCAAAATTAGCCGAAGTGTCCAAGTCGTATGGTTCGATTCCTTTTTTGAAAATACGTACAGGCCTATTGCCGATCAAGCTAAGTTGCCCGTTTTCCAACCAGAACATAGTTGCTTCGCGCAAACCGGCAACATATACATCCGGATTAATTTCGATAAATTCACGGATACGGTCTTCCCGGGTTTCGCCGCCATGTCCTTCAAGGTGAGCATCGGTATAATGCGGGTTGATCTGAAAAGGCACCAAATGGAGTGTATCAAAACTACCAGGATAGATAATTGGCATATCATTGGTGGTACGTAACGTAGGACATGCCACATTACTACCGGCACTCCACCCGATATAAGGCGTTCCCGCCAACACTTTTTCACGAATAGGCTCCATTAACTTGTTGTGATGCAACATCTGCACCAATTTCCATGTATTTCCTCCGCCAATAACCACAGCTTCCGAGTCTTCGACAGCTTTTACCGGATCCGGAAAATGATGAATGCTGGTAACATGATGACCTATTTCAGAAAACCGATCTTCTACCTTCTTTTCATATATGTCGTAAGAAAATGTCACTGCTGCATACGGAATGAAAAGAACATTTACAGGCTTTTCGCCAAGAAATTTCTTCATTTGCCCTTTGGGATAATCCAAATAAGCTTCTCCAGGGTTGGTGGAATTACTGATCAATAAAAGTTTCATATATTTCAGATGATGTGGATGGAGCATGATTTTTATGTTGTGTTTTTTGAGATACGTTTGGCAGTAACCAAGTAACAAGACCCAATAATGGCAGGAAAGAACAAAGATGGTACACATATTCTATGCCAGCGCGATCAGCCACTTTACCCATCACCGCGGCTGCAATACCTGCAATACCAAAGGCTAATCCAAAAAACAAGCCGGCAATAGTACCCACTTTACCGGGCAATAATTCCTGAGCGTAGACCAATATTGCCGAAAATGCTGAAGAAAGAATCAATCCGATAAAAACACTCAGGATACATGTCCACATCAGATTGGCATACGGCATCATCAGAGTAAACGGCGCAACTCCCAAAATAGAAGCCCATATCACATACTTGCGTCCTATACGGTCACCCACCGGACCGCCAATTAATGTGCCGGCAGCGGCAGCAAACAAAAAAACAAATAAATATATCTGCGCATCACGTACCGTCACCTGAAATTTTTGCATCAGGTAAAAAGTATAATAATTGGTCATGCTGGCCATGTATACATATTTAGAAAAAATCAATACCAGCAATATCGATAAAGACATGATAATTTTTGGACGCGACACAAGTGGCTTAGTCATCTTAACGGTTTTCTTTTTACGTTGCATCCGTTTCAAATTATTCTGATACCACCGGCTGATAGGTATCATCACGGCAATGGAAACTAACGAAACAATAGCGAACCATTTGACATTCTGCTGTCCATATGGGGCCACAATCAATGCGGCAAGTAAAGGTCCGAGCGAACCTCCCAGATTACCACCAACCTGAAACAGCGATTGAGCCATCCCATGCCGTCCGCCTGATGCCATTTGCGCCAGCCGAGAAGCCTCTGGATGAAAAATGGAAGAACCGAAACCGATAAACATCACTGAAACCATCACCATCAGTAAACTTGTGGACATGGAAAGCATCAATAAACCAGACATAGTACATGTCATTCCAATAGGTAAAGACCATGGTTGTGGTTTCTTATCAGTATACCAACCCACAATAGGCTGAAATACAGACGAAGAAAATTGGAATGTAAGTGTAATCAGCCCAATTTGTGTATAACTGAGATGAAGGGAATCTTTGATTAGGGGATAAACAGCCGATACCAACGATTGTAACATGTCGTTGAACATATGCGACAAGCCTAAGGCACCCAAAATGGCAAATGTGGCACCGCCTGCTGCTATATTTCTTTTGGTTTGGTATTTCATTATCAAGGGGTAATTGTCGAAGAGTGATGACAAGGCGCATCAACTTTTCGAGCGTGCAAAGGTATGGAAAAATCAACAACGCAGTGAATCTTACAGCATAGTTATTTTTCAGACAACCCACCATTATCGACAAAATAGAAAAATCTTATTTAAAATTATTGTTATTCAAAAAAGAGCATTACTTTTGCGGGTCATAAAAAAGAAATTTTAAACATAAATTTATAGTTAAGAAAGATGTATCTGACCGCCGAAAAGAAGCAGGAAATATTTACGCAATATGGTAAAGCAGCTACCAATACCGGTTCTCCAGAATCACAAATTGCGCTGTTTTCACATCGTATCAACCATTTGACGGAACACTTAAAAGACAACCGGAAAGATTTTGGCACACAAAAAGCTTTGTTGAAACTCGTCGGTAAAAGAAGAAGATTGCTTGATTACTTAAAAGAACAGGACATCAATCGTTACCGCGAAATCATCAAAGAACTGAACATTCGTAAGTAACAACATAAAAGCACTATATCAAAGGCAATTATTTCGATTGCCTTTTTTTGCATTTTTAGTCAGGTAGTGTCTTTTTAATCCGTTTAAATCTAAATCAATGAATATTATCCAAAAAGAAATAGAACTAGGTAATGGTGAAAAAATCATTCTTGAAACAGGGAAATTAGCCAAACAGGCTGACGGAGCTGTTGTGTTGCGCCAAGGCAAAACCATGTTGTTGGCAACGGTCGTAGCAGCCAAAGAAGCTAAAGAAGATGTTGATTTCATGCCGCTCCAGGTCGAGTACAAAGAAAAATACGCTGCATCGGGTCGGTTTCCTGGCGGTTTCCTGAAACGTGAAGCCCGTCCGGGTGACAACGAAATACTGGTATCCCGCTTAGTAGACCGTGCTTTGCGCCCACTTTTTCCTGACAATTTTCATGCTGAAACTTTTGTAACCATCCATCTGATTTCAGCTGACAGGAATATTAAACCTGATGCATTAGCCGGCCTCGCTGCGTCTGCGGCTTTAGCCGTTTCTGATATTCCATTCAATGGACCTATCTCGGAGGTACGCGTTGCCCGCATCAATGGGAAAATGACCATTAATCCTACTTTTGAAGAAACCAACAATGCCGATTTGGACATTATGGTAGCCGCTACTTATGACAACATCATGATGGTGGAAGGGGAAATGAAAGAAGTATCGGAAGACGACATGCTCGAGGCTTTGAAGGTGGCACATGAAGAAATCAAAAAACATTGTAAAGCCCAAATGGAGCTGACCGAAATGGTAGGTAAGACTGTAAAACGCACTTATTGCCACGAGGTTAATGATGAAGAATTGCGTACTGCCGTGCGCGCATATACTTATGACAAAGTATATGCTGTAGCTAAATCCCAAGCGCCCAAGCACGAACGTGCTGATGCTTTTGAAGCCATTGTGAATGAGTTTATCGAAACTATTCCCGAAGAAGAACGCGAAGCAAAAACACCTTTAGTGGCCCGTTATTATCACGATGTAGAAAAAGAGGCCATGCGCCGTATGATTCTCGACGAAGGTATCCGGCTCGATGGTCGTTCCACCACCCAAATACGTCCTATATGGTGCGAAGTAGATTATTTGCCTGCTGCACATGGTTCCGCATTATTTACCCGCGGCGAGACGCAATCTCTTACCAGCGTTACCCTCGGCACCAAAATGGATGAAAAAATGGTGGATGAGGTATTGATACAAGGTTCTGAAAAGTTTGTATTACACTACAATTTTCCACCGTTTTCGACCGGCGAAGCTAAGGCATCTCGCGGCATCTCACGTCGCGAAATCGGTCATGGCAACCTGGCTTTCCGTGCTCTAAAAGGCATGGTACCCACAGGCGAAGAAAACCCCTATGCTGTCCGTGTAGTTTCTGACATCCTGGAATCCAATGGTTCATCTTCAATGGCTACCGTTTGTGCCGGAACATTAGCATTAATGGATGCTGGTGTGAAAATCAAGAGCCCGGTATCGGGTATTGCCATGGGATTGATTTCGGATAAAGCATCCGGAAAATACGCTATTCTTTCGGATATTCTGGGTGATGAAGATCACCTTGGTGACATGGATTTCAAAGTAGCCGGAACAAAAGATGGCATCACTGCCACCCAAATGGATATCAAAGTAGATGGTCTGTCATACGAGGTGTTGGCCAAGGCTTTGGCACAAGCAAAAGAAGGACGTATGCACATCCTTGGCAAAATTACCGAAACAATGGCTGAGCCCCGTGCTGACTATAAGCCACATACTCCACGAATTGTCCAAATCACCATACCGAAAGATTGTATCGGAGCTGTTATTGGAACAGGCGGTAAAGTAATACAAGAAATTCAAGCTGTTACCGGTGCTACTATTGTTATTGAAGAAATAGACAACAAGGGCGTAGTAGATATTTTTGCCGAAAACCGCGATTCCATCGACGCTGCATTGAAATGGATCAATGGTATTATCGAGGTTCCTGAAGTAGGAAAAGTTTATAAGGGAAAAGTGAAATCGATTGTTGCATTCGGTGCTTTCGTAGAAATTCTTCCCGGCAAAGAAGGACTGTTGCACATCTCGGAAGTGGACTGGAAACGTCTCGAAAATCTCGATGGTATTCTCAAGGAAGGTGATGAAGTAGAAGTGAAACTGATTGAAGTAGATGCTAAAACAGGAAAACTCCGCTTATCACGCAAAGCATTGTTAGACAAACCGGAAGGATATGTAGAACGTCCGCCAAGAGAACATTCTGATCGTGGCGGCGATCGCCGTGGTGGCGACCGTGATCGTCGCGATAAACGCAGATAAGCCGGTTACATGATACCAAAAAGCTGTTTGATTTTCATCAAACAGCTTTTTTATTTTTATTCGGCCATTATCCAATCTATAGCGCTTTCTATCAGGTTATCTACTCCCCGATCGTTTGATATCAATGACATATTTTGATGCGGTGCAATGCCCGATTCGATACTCTGTTTGTCAATATCAAACAGTGGGTTGGTTGATAATTCGACTTTCCAACCATTATATAATTCCGTCGATACAGCCAGGCCACCACCACCGCCAGTATAATCGCCTATGACACGCACCCGAGGCAGACATTTCATGACAGAAACAAACAGGTTAGCAGCGCTATACACGCGTCGATTGGTAATAATAGCCACTTTTCCGTAAAAAGGATGGGCACCTGCCGGTTCCACATAACGTCGAAAATATTCACTAAAATCATCATGCCCTTTACCCGTCTTGTAACGTACATATCCCACATGTGTTTTCTGGCTTACAAACCTTGATGCCAACGCGTATGCTTCCGATACCAATCCTCCGCCATTATTGCGCATGTCGATAATCACTCCTTTGCACGAAGCAAACGCAGCCAACGCTTTATCAAAATCGACACGGTTGAATTTATCGCTAAAAGAAAAGCAACTAATATAACCGACGGATTCGGACAATGGTGTAAGACTCATACCAGCGCCCACAGATATTGTTTGCGAATTCAAATAATGATAGGAAATCACATTTTCGTTGTAATTACTGGGGTATCGCGTATGCCATTCATCATATACAGAAATTTTCAAGCCATTGCTAATCTGCACATGACCATCCTGTAATTCCAACAGCATATCCGACATTAAGTGGAACAATCCTTCTTCCACTGTAGCATTGGTGACTGTGCTCGTCGGTAATTGGCTACGATACCTGATATAAACCTGATCCCAGTCTACATCTTTTTCTCCAAAAAAACAATAACGTTCATCAAAGGTCTGCCACAACAATTCAAAATTATTTTGTGGTGTATTACTTTTTTGTTCGTCCATGAACCATCCTTCGCATGAACTCAACAAAAACAGACAAAAAAACAACGTAATCAAACGAGACATGAATACAAGCACTAATGAAACCTCACATTTTCTCCAGACAAAATTAAGTTTTTTTGGCTGAACTGTCTCATAAAATTATAATACCTTTGCCCGCTGGAAAAATTTTCCAAAAGATCTCACAGATTATATCCCCAACATGTTGGATTTTACAAAAGGTAAGCCTTGGAAGCTATTGCTCCAATTTTCCATTCCGATGCTTATCGGCAATGTGTTGATGCAATTGTATAATGTGGTAGATGCTTATATTGTGGGCAATTACATCGGGACTAATGCATTGGAAGCTGTGGGTGCCTCCATGCCACTTATCTTCGCTTTAGTATCTTTCACGATTGGTATCGCAACGGGATGTACCATCATCATATCTCAATATTTTGGGGCAAAGGATATGACCAAAGTAAAGCAAGCAATTGACACTACTACCATTTTCGTAACCTTAGCAGCAGCTATCCTCACAGTAGCGGGGGTATTATTGTGCGACCCGTTGTTACGGTTGGTCAGCACCCCCGATAGCGTTTTTGAAAATGCAAGAACATTTTTTGTCATTTCTATGTTGGGCATCATCCCTTTATTTGGTGTCAATTGTTATAGTGCTATCCTCCGAGGATTAGGTGATTCCAAGACTCCTCTTTATTTTTTGGTTATTTCATCTATCCTCAACATCATTCTCGTTATGCTTTTCGTTCCCGTGCTGGGATGGGGAATAGCAGGTGCAGCATGGGCTACTGTTCTCACCGAACTTCTCACCGTTATCGCAATGATTCTCTGGCTCAACCGGACACATCCTATTATTCATATTTCTTTACGAGATATTGCATTCGATTTCGGAATAT
>JAVBMZ010000156.1:0-4623 GCA_031551935.1 Bacteroidales bacterium | reverse complement strand
AATATTTTGATAACTTCATCCTTACAAAACATGGGTAAAAGTTTAGGTTAATATTTAAAAGTCAACGATTTAAATATACTAACTTTTGCCCTTTTTTGCAAATTATTGACCACTTTTCTTATCCCGAATTCAGGTTAAATAATATTGAAAATTTGCACTTGTAATATAATTGACAAACAAGCGATTGTATTACCTACAATTGCCATTACATATAAAGGCTATTGCCACATTTTCTTTTTTTGCTGGCTATTCCAATATTTAATGAGTATATAACCGAATAACATGCCGCCGACATGCGCAAAGTGAGCGACACTGCTACCAGGTTGGGAAACACCTAAAAACAATTCAATGACCCCGTAACCCAACACAAACCATTTAGCTTTGATGGGGATGGGTGGAATCAGAAGCATCAGTTGCACATTCGGATACATCATCCCAAAGGCCAACAACACACCGAATATAGCACCCGACGCCCCCAACATGCCGGAAGCGGTAATATGGAACCAGTCGGCCATACCCGGCGCCGAGTTTGGCACCATGTGTGTTCTTAATATTTGCTCGCTGTGGGTTTGCAGGTAATTTTTCATTTCTGCTAATACGTTGGCATCAATTGAAGCTTCGATATGCATTAACTGCAGCCATTGCACCAACAAGTAAAACCCGGCGGCACCCAAGCCTGTAGTGATATAGTAAATGAAAAACTTTTTACCTCCCCAAGCGTTTTCTATCGCCGAACCGAACATCCACAAAGCATACATATTGAATAAAATATGCGCAAAGCCACCATGCATGAACATGTGGGTAACGAATTGGTAGGGCCTAAAATACGGAGATGCCGGATAATACAACGCCAAATAATCGGTCAGATCAAAACGAAATTGATTGTCCAATACATAAGTGGCCAAGAAAAACAGTACGTTGATAATCAACAAATTTTTTACTACTGGTGTTATTCTGTTCATGTGAGGTGATTACTGATGCTTCTTATTGATTGAAGGTATAATAATTGACGCTAAAAATAAACATTTTTACCTCAGGAACAACAATTCTCGGTATTTCGGTAAGGTCCACATTTCGTTGTCGACAATCAATTCGAGTTTATCAATATGATAACGTATTTCATCGAAAAATGGAGCTACTGTATTACAGTATGTTACAGCCTTTTCGCGCTCATTTTCAATTTTATTGGCCACCTTTCTAGCCTCTATCATTTGATCTACCTTTTCTTTGATAATATTCATTCGTTGTGAGATCTCTTCGATAAGTGCAAAATCCTGAGCCGAAATAGAGGCGGCTTTTTCTTTATCATATAATGATTTGATTTTGTATACATTATCGAGCAGTAAACCCTGATAACGTGTAGCCACGGGAATGATATGATTCATTGCCAAATCGCCCAATACACGAGCTTCAATCTGCACTTTTTTCGTATATACGTCCCACTTCACTTCATTACGCGCATGTAATTCTTTCTCACTAAGCACATTTGTATGAGTAAACAGGCGTACCGATTGTTCGCTTAAGTATGAATCATAAATAATGGGGACACAGGTTTCACAATCAAGGCCACGGCTTTTTGCTTCTTTTTTCCAAGCGTCACTGTAGCCATTTCCATCAAAACGGATAGGTTTTGACTCAATGATATATTGACGGATCACTGTAAAAATAGCTTCTTCTTTTTTACGCCCTGACGCGAGGAGCGCGTCCACTTCAGTTTTGAACTGTTGTAACTGATAAGCTATGGAAGTATTCAGTGCAATCATACCCGATGCACAATTAGCTGATGCTCCTACAGCACGAAATTCAAAACGATTGCCCGTAAAAGCAAAAGGAGAGGTACGGTTTCGATCGGTGTTATCCACCAATATCTCAGGAATATGGGTCAGCGATAGCCGCGTACCAGTTTTTTCCGTCACACGGATGACAGGCGACCTTCCCCCGCCTTTTTCCAATTCATCAAGCAGGGCTGATATCTGGCTTCCGAGAAATACCGAGATGATAGCTGGGGGCGCCTCAGCAGCGCCAAGACGATGGACATTGGTAGCTGACGAAATACTTGCTTTCAACAATGCATTATTCTTATATACAGCCATCAAAACGTTCACCAAAAAAGCAATAAACTGTATATTTTCCTGTGTCGTTTTACCCGGAGCAAGTAAGTTAATACCTTTATCGGTTCCTAACGACCAATTACAATGTTTACCTGACCCGTTGATTCCTTTAAATGGCTTTTCATGCAATATGACCTTAAAATGATGACGTTCAGCCACTCGTTTCATCATCGACATCAACAACAGGTTGTGGTCAACGGCCAAATTCATCTCTTCAAAAATTGGCGCAAACTCAAATTGATTAGGTGCCACTTCGTTGTGTCTGGTTTTCACCGGAATACTCAATTTATAACATTCGTACTCAAGTTCGCGCATGAAAGCAGATACGCGAGTAGGAATGGCACCAAAATAATGATCTTCCAATTGCTGGTTCTTCGCACTTTCGTGTCCCATCAATGTACGGTCTGTAAGCATTAAGTCCGGACGAGCAGCATAAAGCGTTTCGTCCACTAGAAAATATTCTTGCTCCCAGCCGAGATATGAAATAACGCGCTTAACGCCACGGTCAAAATATTTACATACACCTACAGCAGCCTTATCTACAGCTTGTATCGATTTTAGTAATGGTGTTTTATAATCAAGGGCCTCGCCTGTATATGAGATAAATATAGTCGGGATACAGAGTGTGTCGTCCACAATGAAAGCCGGTGAAGATGGGTCCCATGCTGTATAACCACGTGCTTCGAAGGTATTACGAATGCCGCCGCTGGGAAAACTAGATGCATCCGGCTCCTGTTGCGCAAGAAGCTTACCGGTAAACTCTTCAATGACACCGCCACTACCGTTGTGCTCAATAAAAGCATCATGTTTCTCGGCAGTACCGTCAGTTAACGGATGAAACCAGTGGGTATAATGTGTTGCACCAAGTTCCATTGCCCACATCCGCATGCCTGCCGCCACATGATTGGCAATATTCCGCTCCAGTGGCACGCCCTTATCTATTGCATCCAACACCACTCGTAAAGTTTCTTTTGAAAGATATTTACGCATCTGGTTTCGATCGAACACATATATACCGTAATAATCGGATGTCTTTTTTTCAAACGCGGGGACGGAAATTGCTTTTCTTTTTAATGCTTCTTCTACAGCTTTGAATCTTAAATTTGACATTGGCGATAATTGATTTTATTTTGAATGACAAACACACTGGCACCGAATATTGTACTATGCCAAATGCAACGATAATATTTTTCACAAAGATAATCATTGTAACAACTCATCCTGAAAAGTAAACCCAATCATTTGAATAGTTTTTCGTTATCCTACGACGATAAAAATATTTTTGTGACTATTCTTTGATCATCCTATCAACATAATATGCAAACTAGTTGTTATAGCATAACATAACCACAAATTACTTGTATCATCATGGGAAAGTTTGAAATCAATAAAAAGAAAAACGGAGAATTTCAATTCAATTTAAAATCTGCAACCGGACAAATCATCTTAAGTGGCGAAGGACACAGCAAAAAAGTGAGTTGTATTGATTCTATACAAAATGTCAAAAAATATTCAATGGACGACAGCAAATTTGACAAAAAAAGAGCAACGAACGGAAAATATTATTTCAATTTGAAAACTGATAATGGCAACATTATTGGGATCAGCGAAATGTATGAAAATGAATCATCTATGCAACACGGAATAGAGTCTGTTAAAACTTATGCCCCTACAGCGTCACTACATGATTTAACCTAAAACCGTTTTCCATAAGTAATCAGCAATATTCAGTTTAGATCATTTTTTTGATGTGCGCTCACAAAAATGAATACCACTTATTGATCCATCATACCATACCGTATGGTATGGTTGCGTTTTTGTAAATATTTGGTATAATGGCCAAGAAATAATCAAGAAAAAGAGCAAGACAAAAATTTTGTATTGCTCTTTTTCTTGATTATTTCTTGATCTCGATGGTTACAACTGATTTGGCGGGAAGTTTAACGGTAACTTTGCTGTTGTTCACGTTGAAATCGTTAAAGTCAGACATCATCACCTGGTTGGGATCTTCGAAAGTATTATGATCCTGAATGTTTTTGGATGTAATGATCCGGCCATTACCCTTACTGCTTTTGGTAAGTCCCACTATGTCACAGCTTACGTCAACATCATTATGAAGATCGGCATTTACAAGTGAAATGTGTATGATACCTTTGGCGTCTATAGAAGCGGAAGCGCTGATTTGGTCGGCTGGTAAGCTTGGTCCTACGAACTTTTCCGGTGCATTATATGGACCTTTTCTCCGTACCTTGGGTTTTTCGTCGAGCATGTTGGCTGTATTGACATTGATCGGAAGTAGCTTGGCGTCCATATGCACTTGATACATATTGAAAACGTGAGAAGTAGGAGTGAGCAACATTTTAGAACCTTCTGTGAGAATGATCGCCTGCAGCACATTGACCATTTGTGCAATATTTGCCATGTGAACCCTGCCGGCATGGTTATTGAAAATATTCATCGTGATACCGGCAGTGATAGCATCGCGTAATGTACTTTGCTGGTAGAGCGATCC
>JAVBMZ010000161.1:0-4452 GCA_031551935.1 Bacteroidales bacterium | reverse complement strand
CACAACATCCTGTTTTCCTTCCAGAACATGGGATGATAGCACATCGGTCGGAGCAACATCAATGATTCCACATACTTCGGTAGACAGTTCTCCAAGCCATCCCGCATTGACATTGACAGCCGTGTATATTTTGATGAAGTCGATCCCATCAAGGTGTACCGGATTGCCGTTTTCATCAACTGCCCAGTCGATATCAAAGGCATTACCACCTTTGCCTTCCAGCACGCCAATGGTTTGTGGATTGTCAGGAAAATACGGCGGATTACCTCCTTTAAATGGCAAATTATCCGCATAACCATATGGAAGAGAAGAGATTTGGATGTGTTGCGGATTGTCGGCATTCATTGGCAGGTCGATCAGAGTTCCCGTAAAACTCATTTCGTCTTGCGGATAGTCGGGAAAAATATCTGGTGAAGGATAATAAGGTTGTGTATGATCAGCTACTTTTTTCAAAAGGCCATCATTTCCTTGATTGTCATTCCATGGAATATCGGTTGCCACGGTGGTATGTGGGTTAGTATAGGTAATGGTATAACGATGTACGGTTGAAGCCGAATCGTAGCTACTACCTTTCAATTCGTACCAAGGTCCATCATTCGGCAACCCGTCTCCATTGAGATCAGCCATTACCATAACAATACCCGGCTCGGAAGAATTCTCTACAGCATTTCCTACAATGGTGAAATCGACGCCATATGGATTATCGGGATCATTCATGATGGTGTGATCAAAACCCACCACGATATAACCGCCAAATCCGCCAAGCGATACCAAACCCTGAACTCCTCCTACGATGCTTTCTGCGGCTTCCGGGGTTCCGATGTGAGGCGCATTAATGAACTGCCCCGGAGCCGGTTTGTATTCTATAATACGGCTAACATACAGACTTTTCCCTTTTTCAGCCATACGGTATGCTTCCCAATTGATCAATGGGTTTTGAGCATATACAATGGAAGAAAACCATGTCAGAACCATTGCATGAAAAAACAACAGGAATCGCAATTTATTGATAAACTGACTGTTGTTGTTTATTTGATTCCTGTTAGTCATTAGATGAATTATTTAAGAGTTTTGAATGCGAGGTTATCCAAACAAAAATAAGCAGGTGTCAACATACCAGCTGCATTATAATCAGATGACTGCATGGTAAATTCAATTTTTGATACTTCTCTTTCTCCTGTGATGGTGACATGTATCCAACCGTCGACAATAGTAGTGCCTTGTGCTAAAGATAGGACCTTCGCCTCCGGAGCCCCTTGATTGTCTTCAAATAAGGGATTGTTATCTTCGTCATAAACCTGTATCAATAAGTTGAGCCAATCGTCATTTTCGAATTGCGATGCCATCCCGTCTCCATTTTTCATGGCTAACGCGGCGTAAGTGGAATTGGCGACATCGAATGAGAGATCGTGAACCGGTTGTGAAAATGTTAAACTTGTTTTGGTGTAATAATCATTGGGGTCAGAGACAAAAACGACAGCGAAAATATTATCATTACGCTCATTTACAAAAACACTGTATTGATTGTCTTTTCCGGGAGTTGTCCTGTCGTGTTCTTTGGAATATGCAAAACCTGACCAATAAGGCCCCCATTCCTCTGAGTAATAGTTGGGAAACGATACAATATCCTGGGTAAATGATCCCGATGCCCCGGCATTGTTGATGTATTTTGCATTGTTTGGAAAAGTGACATTTTGAAAATCAATCATCACTTCACGATAAGGATCTTCGTCTTTGTCACATGAAATAAATAAACATGGCAAACCTATGGCCAATAATAAAACAAATTTAAAGCGTAACAACATATTATTTAATTTTTACAGATCACCGCCGGAAATATCATCATGAGATATGTTCCAGACATTAAAAAACATTTATTGAAATACACATTTTTTATCCGTAACCTCTTCCCCGGAAGTTGTTCGGATTCATCTTTTATCATTGGCAGGTCTTCTGACTTATCCCTGTTTGTAAACGCCTTCCCGAAAACAAATATTTCAGTGGCGTGAGCACTATGTTTACAACGTATACAGGACTTACAGCAGCGGGTACTGTCCGGGATTTTCACACCGGTTCCCTTTTTCATTGCATGCTATCGATCGACAACATGCAAACCAATCGGATGCAAATATAGTAAAAATGATTAAGCGGGTACTATATCAAGGTGAAGATATAATACCCGCTTAATATGGGAAATCATAAAAACGATATGGAAAAAATCAATCTGATGGACACATGACGATCATAGTTATACCAACATTAATGCGACACATGCAATAACTACAAAGAAAATCATTATAAAGCGCAACCTTTTCATTCTAATTCTTTTTATTGTTATCTATTTATATATACGGAACGAATAATGGAAAGTTACATAAAATTCAGCATAATTACTTTTTTTCGTACAAAACATGAATAATGATAGATGAAATACACACAAACAACTGTAATTCAATGTTATAAAAATTAGAAAAGAATAGATATTTTTCAGAAAATATTTTACGTTCAACTTTTTGTTATCATTATATTGATATATTTGTCAATCATTTTATTGAACCATGCATAGCATTCACTTTATATTTCTTATGATGTGTTGGGTATCATGCACTGGCATACAAGCACAACAAGATCCAGCAGGACAATTACCGGAAAAATATCAGTTGTATCAAATGACTGAGCGATTGGATTATACCAACGAAAACCTTTTTGAATATATCAATGGCGGCGCAGAAATGTACCTGTCATACGGTTTGGTCGGTATGAAAGGAGGTAAATATACTGCAGACGGGCTACCTGATGTATCGGTCGAAATATATGAAATGACGGAACCCAAAAATGCTTTTGGCATTTATACCCAAGGACGGGATAAGGAGGAATACACTTACGGCCAAGGATCGCAAAGCCAGAGCGATGCTGTTATATTTTGGAAGGATCGCTATTTTGTGATTGTCAATACCATTAAAGCCACACCTCAAAGCCAGGAAGCAGTGAAATATCTGGCATCGTTGGTCGATAAGGCCATTCCCCATGATGGAAAAACTCCCGCCATTATTCAATGTTTGCCCGAAAAAGGCTTAGCTAAGGCCGGATATGTCTATTTCCATCATTATGTTTGGCTCAATGCTTATTATTTTATTGCAGATTACAATATCCTGAATATTGACGGACAGACTGATGCTGTATTGGCTAAATATGGTCCTGCACAAAACCGCAGCTATCTTTTGTTGATCGAATACCCCAACAAAGATACAGCTGAAAAGGCCTACGAACAGATGAAACAAAAATTTGCTCCCGAAGCAAAAGTTGATGAAACTATTCAACTGGAAGACCACACTTGGTTTACAGTTTGGAAAAAGGGTAACAGAATAGGGGCTATTTTTAATGGAAGTGATCGTGAGTCAACCGAGCAATTATATCAAGACGCAAATCATAAAATGTAAACCATCAAAAATATTGATTATGAGTACACTTACCCGTCGTGATTTACTTAAAAAGACAGCTATGGCGGCTGCCGGAAGCGCGTTGTTCCTTAATCGCCCCATTGAGGCGTGGGCCAGTGCACAAAAAAATACTTCTAAAGTAGTGTTGGTACGGAGCCAACAATTATTTGCTAAAGGCGATGAACCTGATGCAGATATTTGTAAGCAGATGCTTGACCAAGCTATTTGTACCCTTACGGGAGAAAAGGATATCAACAGTGCGTGGAAAACGATAATTAAATCGAATGATATTGTCGGCATCAAGTCCAACGCATGGAATTCGTTACCAACTCCAGCAGTGGTTGAACAAGCACTCAAGGAGAGCGTGCTTGGCGTTGGTGTTGTTCAGGACAACATTAGCATCAATGACAGAACTGTGATTAGTGACCCCGTATTCCAGAAAGCGACAGCGCTTATCAATGTGCGGCCAATGCGTACACATGCTTGGTCGGGTGTTGGTACATTGGTTAAAAACTACATCATGTTTGCAGAAAACCGGCCATCATATCACGATGATTCATGTGCCAGTCTGGCTTCATTATATGATCTTCCTATGGTGAAAGGTAAAACCCGTTTGCATGTGTTGGTCATGTTTAATCCGTTATTCCACCATTTAACGGCTCAGCAAGTCTCTGATGAATATAGATGGAAATATAGTGGTATCTTAGTGGGCTTTGACCCGGTAGCTGTTGATTCAGTGGGGTTACGTATTATCGAAGCCAAACGCAACGAATATTTTGGGGAATATAAGCCGTTAAATCCTCCAGCCAAACACATCGAAATCGCTGACACACGTTATCACCTTGGCACAGCAGATCCCAACAAAATCGAATTGGTGAAGCTGGGTTGGGACACGAATTCTTTTGTATAGTAGTATAATAGATATAAAATACGGCAATCGTTCCAAAATTGGTTTGATTGCCGTATTTTTGTATTTTCTATTTAAAAGTAATCAGATCTTTTTACCATATAA
>JAVBMZ010000089.1:0-29402 GCA_031551935.1 Bacteroidales bacterium | reverse complement strand
ATTAAAGAAAGTGATAGAAGTACCATCATCAATGTTTGCATTATCACCTGCTATGGCTATGGTATAACGGATAAAATCATTTAATCCGCTTACTTGTCCGTTTTCTTTAAATTGTACGGTCTTTCCCGTCGCTTCATCGGTAAAAGTTTGTTGCGACATTACCCGGTTAATCAGTAGGCGTACCACCGTCATATCCAAACTATTCACCTGATTGATTAAACTGCTGTCAATTGGATGATAGGATACGGTGATATCGCGAAAAGTCACCAGGAGTTGTCCGTTTTTTATCAGCATGCGGTTGGATATTTCGTTGTCAAACATTGTAACCAGCGTATCCCCATGCCATGTAGCGGGTAAGATCCAATTGCCTTCTACATCCTCATTCCAAAAAGTAATGCCATCCTTTGCAGACGTGGGTGAAATACTGATTTCGGTAGCGCCAAAAGGGATAGTGCTTATGTTGCTCAATGAAAGGCTATCAAGGAAATAAGAGGCTACCCATCTTCCGGTGAATTGTTCTTGAATGTTTTGCGGCTGCTGCCGGCAAGCGCATACGAAGCCAATGATGGACAGGGATAGTAATATATTTTTGAACATATATCCTATTGCAGTATTTTAGAGGTTATTTGTTGCTTTTGATACATCCTTATAGTTCCAACTTTCCTTGTTCTACCTTTTCTACTTCAAATGGGATATCCGGAAAATGGTCTACAGGATGGTTGGGTTCATCGGGTTCAGTGGGCGTGTTATCCTGTTGCGGAACCGGTTCGGCTGGCGGTAGCGGTTCTATTTCTTCCACACGGGCAACTTCGAGTGTAGATAGACGCTTGCCTTTGGCGCGGAAGCTCTTTACGGCAATGAACTCGTCAGCAACAATCATTTCTTCCGGTTTGTGCTTTGAAAGACCACCGA
Source organism: Bacteroidales bacterium (assembly GCA_031551935.1). Taxonomy (GTDB): domain Bacteria; phylum Bacteroidota; class Bacteroidia; order Bacteroidales; family UBA4181; genus JAIRLS01. The sequence goes on along the minus strand of JAVBMZ010000089.1, from coordinate 28,490 downwards.
AGACGATTTTGAAACGCGGACGTACTGCATCGCTCAGGCATTTTAATTGCTGTGCTCCTTCGCCGACAAATGAAACGAGTTGTGCCGACTGTTCGAATGTGAAGCGTTTCAGGTACCAAAATTTGGATTCAGGATCATAATACACGGCTGAAAAAACTTTGGTAGCATCATGTTTTGTTATCAGGCGTATTTTGTCTTCGAAATGCTGTGATATTTCAAAACCAGAAGTACGGTAATTACCATCTTCGGTTACAATTAGTAATTTGTCTTTATGGAGAAACTCTCCTAACAGGGTACCACGTCCATCTTCATTGATGCGTTGTACATCGCCATCCCACCAGACGGGTTTACCGCCAAGCGTGGAACCACCCTTTTCCTTCAAGGCGATTTTGTGGATAGCGTAACGTGTGAGGATATTTCCTTGTGCATCGCGGCCTTTGATTGCTATGTCGGCGAAGTTGACATCCATGAGGAGATTGCGCAAACGTGGGCGTGGTTTCAGTGTCACACGCAACAATTCCGCCTCACCATTAGGATTAGCGCTGAAATAGAGTAATTGTGATCCGGCTTCGCCTTTAGTCAGGTGATATTCCTTATCACGCATGATACCTGAAATAGCACAACGTTTGATCATGATAGGACCATTACGCCCGTCGCGATACACTATGTTGTAGATAGTACGGTTGTCATTGCGTTGGAACACATTCACATATTGCAAATTCTTACCCATAAATGCTTTTTCGGATATTTTGCTTACCATGTACGAACCATCCTTGCGGATGACAATGATTTCGTCTAAATCGGAACAATCACAAATGTATTGGTCTTTTTTCAAGCCATAGCCTACAAAGCCTTCTTCCCAATTGACATATAACTTTTCGTTGGCAATCACCACACGGGTAACAGCAATCGTATCGAAATTACGTAATTCTGTTTTTCGCTCGCGACCAGCTCCGTATTTTTTTTTGATTCGTTTAAAATAGTCAATGGTATAGCGGACAAGATTGGCGAGATCATTCTGTACCTTCCCCATTTCTTCTTCCACGCCTTTGATGTGTTCATCGGCTTTTTTGATGTCGAATTTTGAAATGCGGCGCACCGGTTTTTCTGTCAGTTTGACAATATCATCACGTGTGATCTTCCGGCGCAATAACGAACGGTAAGGATCGAAGGCCTTGTCAATAGAAGATAATTGTTCTTCCCACGAAGCGGAATCTTTTTCTAATTCACGATAGATGCGCTGTTCAAAGAATATTTTTTCCAACGATGAATAATGCCAATCTTCTTCGAGTTCATTCATGCGTATTTCAAGTTCCTGTCGCAACAGCTCTTTTGTCTGCCCAGTGGTGAGGCGCAAGATGTCTGATACGCTGAAAAATACTGGCAGATCATTTTGAATGACACAGGCATACGTCGAAATCGAGAGTTCACAATCCGTAAAAGCATACAACGCATCAATGGTCATGTCAGGAGACACGTCATTGGATAAATGTATGAGTATCTCGACATTTTGTGCGGTGTTGTCATCAACTTTCTTGATTTTGATTTTGCCTTTGTCGTTGGCTTTTACAATAGATTCTATCAGCTTAGAGGTATCCAGGCCAAATGGAATTTCAGTAATAGCCAGTGTTTTGCTATCTACTTTGTTGATGCGGGAACGAATTTTGACTTTTCCGCCACGCGTACCGTCATTATAGTTGGAACAATCAGCAAAACCTCCTGTAGGGAAGTCGGGATACAGTACGAAAGGTTCATTTTTCAGATGAGCGATGGCAGCGTCAATGAGTTCATTGAAATTGTGTGGCAATATTTTTGAAGCAAGACCTACGGCAATTCCTTCAACGCCCTGTGCCAACAACAACGGGAACTTCATTGGTAGCGTCACAGGTTCTTTGTTACGTCCGTCGTATGAAGACATCCATTCAGTAGTTTTCGGGTTGAACGCTACTTCAAGCGCAAATTTTGACAATCTCGCCTCAATGTAACGAGGAGCAGCAGCACGATCGCCCGTGAGAATATTCCCAAAATTACCTTGAGTTTCTATCAATAAGTCTTTTTGTCCTAACTGCACCAATGCATCGCCAATAGAGGCATCGCCATGTGGGTGAAATTGCATGGTAAACCCAATGATGTTCGCCACCTTGTTAAATCGGCCGTCATCCATGCGGAACATGGCATGCAGGATACGACGTTGTACCGGTTTAAGACCATCTTCGATGTGTGGTACGGCACGTTCAAGAATTACGTACGAAGCGTAATCCAAAAACCAATCGCGGAACATTCCGGTAATGCGGTGCGTTTTGCCTTCTTCTACATTCAGCAGGGCATCATATTTGCCCGCTTTACTTTCACCGTCGACAATATCATCATCCGCCTCTTGCAATGATTCTTCTGTTGGCTCTACCGACTCGTCAATGTGATCTTCCCTTTCTTCCAATTCGTCGTTCATCCCTTGGATTTTCGATTTTTAGATGGTTGATAAAATAGGATGCTGATAATGAGTTTGCGAATGACATTGGTGCAATACCGTCATATCCGTGCTCTATTAACAGCCGACAAAGATATATTGAATTTTGGGTTTTTCTTGTGCTCGGATTTTTTTATTACCCTCCATCACAAAGTGTATTTTACTGAAATTCAACTTGATATCGTGTTGATAACTTCCGTGTGGACACTGATTGGTGAATGAGTAGCCATAAAGATTGAATGTGTATGTTACTTACAATCCAATATTTACAAAGAAAATATTGTGGACAGATTTGTTGTAAACATTTATGTGGGTTGTACTGGATTCGAACCAGTGACCCCTACCCTGTCAAGGTAATGCTCTAAACCAACTGAGCTAACAACCCGTTTTGTGGCGGCAAAAGTATAAAAAAATGGGATATAGGCAAAAAGTAAATGATTTTTTGCATCATCCTTTTGACAATTCTGCCAGGCATTTTATCAGGCTATCCCGCCAATGGGGAATTTGAATGCCATATATTGATTTGATGCGAGATTTATTGAGGATGCTATAATTTGGGCGCACTGCTGGTGTGGGATAATCTTTGGTTTCTATTGGTTTGACAACACATGGTAAGCCGGACAATTGCATGATTTCGTGTGCGAAGTCGTACCAACTGCAAACACCTTCGTTAGAATAATGAAAAATACCCCGTTTCAGACCGTTTTGTTCTGATTTTTCTACCATTGCCATAATAGCCTCTGCTAAGTCGGCAGCATAAGTGGGCGTTCCTACTTGATCAAAAATCACGTTCAGCATATCCCGTTCTTTTCCTAATCGCAGCATGGTTTTTACAAAATTATTGCCAAACGAAGAATATAGCCAAGAAGTACGAATCACCACACATTTGGGAGAGTTTAATGCAGCTTCTTCGCCGGCTAATTTGCTACGACCATATGCTGATAGCGGTGATGTGTAATTATCTTCGCGATAAGGCTTGCATGCACAACCGTCGTATACGTAATCCGTTGATATATGGATGAGCGTTGCCTGGTATTTATCACATGCCTGGGCTATGTACTTCACGGCAGTGGAGTTGATACGGGTTGCGGCAGGTTCATCTTCTTCGGCTTTGTCCACGGCTGTATAGGCGGCGCAATTGATCACTGTTTGGATATTGTTTTTGTCAAAGAAATCGTCAATAACTTCTGGACAGGTAATGTCCAAATCGTCTACATCCGTGAAAAAAAAGTGATAATGGGTGTATTTACTGGAAATTTTACGAATCTCGTTACCCAATTGTCCGTTGGCGCCTGTCACTAAAATATTCATAGCTTATATATTTTTGAGTTCATACCTTCCAAAATGCCCGCTAAACATATTTTTTGAATTGCAGCATTTTTCAATTCAACAATTACTGATTTCTGATTCAACGATTCCGTGATCCATTTTTGATTTGTCGACTGGGATTTTAGAATCTTGATAGATTCAACCTTGATACACAAAATTAGTTTCCACTTTGTCTAAAACAGGTAATGATTTGTCTTTGTCCGATACAGTGGCTATAGCTGTATCTACTTTCCAGTCGATTCCTAATTTCGGATCGTTATATGCAATTCCTCCTTCTGCTTGTGGCTGATAGAAATTATCACATTTATACATGATGGTTGTTTGCTCGCTTAGCACCGAAAACCCATGGGCAAAACCTTGTGGAATATATAGTTGTCTTTTGTTTTCGGCAGATAATTCCACACCAAGCCATTTACCAAAAGTAGGAGATCCTTTCCGTAGGTCAACCACCACATCATATATAGCGCCTTCAAGGGTACGTATCAGTTTGGTTTGTGAATACGGATTTAATTGAAAATGTAGCCCGCGAATAACGCCATATTTAGAAAAAGATTGATTATCTTGTTTGAATTCGGTGTGAATGCCGGCTTCAGCCAAAACTTTCTGGTTATAACTTTCGAAAAAATATCCACGGGCATCACCAAACACTTTTGGCTCAATGATGCGTAAACCTGGAAAATCAGTTTGGATAATATTCATTGTTTTTAATGTTTATCTTAATTTGTTTGATGTGTACATTAAATGCTTTAATATTTATCTTAATATTTTTAATGTTTACATTACATATTTTTAATGTTTACCTTAAGTTATTTAATATTTATCTTAACTATTTTAATGTTTACAGCAACTATTTTAATGTCTACATTAAATCTGTGAAAAGTAACCTTCAATGGATAAGATCCCTTAGGTAATCGCCATATGGGTTGTTTTTATACTCGCTGGCCAGATGTAACAGTTGTGTTTGGTCAATAAAGCCACGGCGATAAGCAATTTCCTCGATACAAGACACCTTCAATCCTTGTCGGTGTTCGATAGTAGCGATATAGTTCGAAGCCTGCAACAAACTATCGTGTGTTCCGGTATCCAACCATGCGAATCCACGTCCTAATAATTTGACATTGAGGCGATTTTCTTGTAAATACAGTTTGTTTAAATCAGTTATTTCCAACTCGCCACGAGGAGAGGGCTTCAGTGATTTTGCTTTAGCCACCACGTCATTTGAATAGAAATATAATCCCGTTACTGCGTAGTTTGATTTGGGTTTAGCCGGCTTTTCTTCAAGACTTAATACATGTCCTTGCGCATCAAACTCCACCACGCCATATCTTTCGGGATCTTTCACGTAATAACCGAACACCACAGCGCCATCTTTGAGGGTAGCTGTTTCCAATAATGTTTTTCCGAAACTATACCCGTAGAAAATATTATCGCCCAGTACGAGACAGACATTGTCGTTGCCGATAAATTCGTCGCCTAATATAAACGCTTGCGCTAAACCATCGGGCGACGGTTGTATTTTATAAGACAGTTTCAAACCAAGCTGTGAACCATTGCCCAGTAAATCTTCATATAGATGAATGTCCTTAGGGGTAGAGATAATCAGTATTTCACGGATTCCAGCCAACATCAATACCGATAACGGATAATAGATCATCGGTTTATCATATACTGGGATGATTTGTTTCGAAATACTTTTGGTAATCGGGTATAACCGGGTTCCAGAACCGCCTGCGAGAATAATACCTTTCATATGGTTGATGATTATTTTTTATAAACCTAATTTTCCTTTAAAATATTCTATGGTTTTTTGTAAGCCCTCCCCTAACGGAACAACAGGCTGCCATCCTAATTTTTCTTTTGCCAAAGAGATATCCGGCTGACGTTGAATGGGATCATCTTGTGGAAGAGGTAGATAAACCAACTTGGATTTCGAACCGGTTTGCCGGAGAACCATCTCAGCCAGCTGTTTGATAGTGAACTCTCCGGGGTTCCCAACGTTTACAGGGCCAATAAAATCATCTCCGGTATTCATCAGCCGTATCATACCTTCCACAAGGTCGTCTACATACTGGAAACTACGGGTTTGATTGCCATCTCCGTAGATGGTAATATCCTGGTTTTGCAACGCTTGTACGATAAAATTAGAAACCACACGCCCATCATTTGGATGCATTTTTGGACCGTAAGTATTGAAAATACGGATAATTTTGATGCGGACATTGTTCTGTTGATGGTAATTCATGAATAATGATTCGGCGCAACGCTTGCCTTCATCGTAGCACGAACGGATGCCAATCGGGTTGACATGTCCCCAGTAACTTTCGGGCTGTGGATGAACTAATGGATCGCCATATACTTCACTGGTAGAGGCTTGTAGTACTTTGGCACGTGTCCGCTTGGCTAATCCCAACATATTGATAGCGCCCATCACCGACGTTTTGATGGTTTTGATGCCATTATATTGGTAGTGGATAGGAGATGCCGGACACGCCAGGTTGTAGATTTCATCGACTTCGGCAAAAAAAGGTGAGACCACATCGTGGCGGACTAATTCGAAATATGGATGGCCTATCAGGTGAACAATATTTTCTTTTGAACCGGTGAAAAAGTTATCTACACAAATAATTTCGTTGCCCTCGTTCAACAATCGCTCACACAGATGTGAGCCAATAAAACCGGCGCCTCCGGTTATCAGGATTCTTTTCATGTTTTATTTATACCATTATCATATGTTATCGACACCATCGTCGTCGTTATTACTTGTTCCATATACGCAACTTGATACAAATGGTTGCTTTTTGTCCGTCATTTATGACGAACAACGTTCATTACTTCTCACAGGTACAAATCAAGTTCCTGTCGCCATATGCATCGTCTACCCGGCTGGAACCAGGCCAAAATTTATTGTCGCGTATCCATGCTAACGGGTAAGCTGCTTTTTCCCGGGAATAAGGATGCGTCCACTCATTCGCAACAACCGTTTGCTCGGTATGCGGTGCTTTCTTCAGGACATTATCGACTGCGTCAGCTTTATGGGTGGCTATTTCCTGTATTTCGGCATGGATGGCTATCATGGTTTCCACGAAACGGTCAAGTTCCTGTAATGATTCACTTTCGGTAGGTTCAACCATGAGTGTATTAGCAACAGGAAACGATAGGGTAGGAGCGTGGAACCCATAATCCATCAGTCGTTTGGCAATATCGGTGGCCATAATGCCTGTACCTTTACAAGCATTACAAGACAATATCAGTTCGTGTGCCACCATACCGTGATGATTGGTAAATAAGACATCAAAATACGGGCGAAGTTTAGCTGCAAGATAATTGGCATTGAGGATAGCCACACGGGTTGCTTGTGTTAAGCCATCACTTCCCATCATGGTGATGTAGGCATGTGAAATGGGAAGAATGCTGGCGCTTCCCCATGGAGCAGCGCTAATGGCCGTAATACCTTTATTGCCGTTTGTTTGGACGACAGGGTGGTTGGGCAAATAGGGCGTCAAATGCTTGGCCACACATATGGGACCCATGCCAGGACCGCCACCGCCATGAGGTATCGCAAAGGTTTTATGAAGATTAAGGTGGCACACGTCTGCACCAAGAAATCCAGGATTGGTCAATCCTACTTGTGCATTCATATTAGCGCCGTCCATATATACTTGCCCGCCACAATGATGAATCATATTTGTAATTTCTTTTACGCCTTCCTCAAATACGCCGTGTGTCGAGGGATAGGTAATCATCAAAGCTGCCAGTTTTTCTTTATGGGCTTCGGCTAATTCTTTTAGTTTGGAAATATCAATGTTACCAAGTTCATCGCAAGGTACAATCACAATATCCATGCCTGCCATAGCTGCGCTGGCCGGATTAGTGCCGTGTGCCGAAGAAGGTATCAATACAATATTACGGTGTTTTTGTCCATTATCTGCAAGATAAGCGCGAATGACCATTAAACCGGCGTATTCACCGGTAGCGCCCGAATTGGGTTGAAACGAGACTGCATCAAATCCCGTGATGATAGCCAATTGGTGGGTTAATTCATCAAATAGTTCATGATAACCTACGGCTTGTTCTTTTGGAACAAAAGGGTGGATATTACCAAATTCAGGCCAGCTTAAAGCAAACATTTCCGTAGCTGCGTTCAGTTTCATGGTACACGAGCCAAGTGGAATCATCGAATGTGTCAACGAAATGTCTTTACGTTCGAGTTTTTTGATATAACGCATCATTTCCGTTTCTGAACGATGGCTGTTAAAAACAGATTGTTGCAAATAGGCATCGTTTCTTGCTTTGGTAATAGGTTGCGGACACGTTGATACGACTTTTTCTCTTAGCGGATGGGTGTTGAATACTTCCACGATATCTTGTACATCAGCTTCGGTAACTGTTTCGTCTAAACTAATACCGATAATGCCTTCTTCATAACGGAAATTGATCATTTTTGCTTTGGCAGCTTGCCTAAGTGCATCCGAATGTTCTTTACATATCCTGATGGTCAAAGTGTCGAAAAACCGTTCGTTAACAAACGTAAAGCCCATGGCAGACAATTGTTTTGCTAACGAATACGTCAACTGATGAATATGGTTGGCGATGGCATGGATACCTTCTGGTCCGTGATATACCGCATACATCCCTGCCATGGTTGCCAGCAATGCTTGTGCGGTACAAATATTAGACGTAGCATGTTCGCGTTTGATATGTTGTTCGCGAGTTTGCAATGCCATTCGTAAAGCACGTTTGCCCTGTGCGTCAATGCTCACGCCAATAATGCGACCGGGCATGTTGCGTTTAAGTTCGTCACGAGTAGCAAAATAAGCCGCATGTGGTCCGCCATAACCCATTGGAATACCAAAACGTTGTGTGGAACCTACCACTACATCAGCACCCCATTGGCCGGGAGGTGTCAATAAAACAAGGCTCATCAGGTCGGCAGCCACTCCAAGTTTAGCGCCAACGGTATGTATCTTTTCTGCAAAGTTCCGGTAATCATTAATTTGTCCGTCTATATCTGGATACTGCACCATAGCTCCAAAAAAGAGCTCGTTAGGTACAAATGTTTGGTGATTGTCTGTTATTATTTCGATGCCGAGTGGTTCGGCATGTGTGGTCATTACATCAAATGTTTGTGGAAACACTTTTTCGTCGACAAAAAACCGATTGGCTCCAGCTTTTACAGCTTCCCTGGAACGGGCATGGAACATCATGATCATAGCTTCGGCAGCAGCAGAGGCTTCATCTAATAACGAAGCATTAGCAATGTCCATAGCTGTGAGCTCTACAATGACAGTTTGAAAATTGAGCAATGCTTCAAGTCTTCCCTGTGAAATTTCGGCCTGATAAGGTGTATATGAAGTATACCATGATGGGTTTTCGAGGATATTTCGTTTGATAACAGATGGCATCAGGGTATTATAGTAACCCAAGCCAATATAGGTACGGTATATTTTATTTTTAGCAGCTATGGTACGTAGTTTGTCTATATAAGCAGCCTCGCTGATTCCTTTAGGTAAGTTTAGCGCTTGCGATAGATGGATATCGTCCGGCAAGGCTTTATGAATGAGTTCATCCATAGATGAAACATCCATTACGGCAAGCATTTGTGACAGTTCTTGGTCGCGTGGGCCAATATGACGGGAAGCAAAGAAATTCATTGTTGACAGCATATTTTAATGATTGAACTATGGGAATAACAAATGAGTCAATACGGGTTTTTGTATAGACAAATGTAAGGGAAATATATGGAAATGAAAATGATTTTTGGATAATGTATCACAACTATTCAGTGACATTGTGCCATAGCCTATTTGACTTTCATACGGTCAAAACCTTTGCCGTATACGCCCATTACATTACCCATAGAGATGAACGCATCCGGATCGATTTCTTTGATAGACCTGAATACATCGCTTACTTCATATTTTCGGACAATGACTAAAATCATCTTGGTAGGTTTTTTCGAATAAAAGCCTTGTGCATCCACTAATGTTAATCCACGTTTCACATTGGTAGAAATTTGTGTAGCTACTTCTTCATACTTGTCCGAAAAAATAAACAATTGGTACGATTGTTTGGAACCAGCCAATACGAAATCCACCACATAACTTGAAATCACCATCACACAGTAACCGTATATCATTCGCTCCAAAGAATGAAAAATAAAAAAAGAAGAGGAAATCACTACAACATCGACCATCATGATGACACGTCCCGGACTGATATTACGTTTGCTGGTAATCATCATGGCAATCAGATCGGTTCCGCCGGCACTGCCACCTTGTGTGAAGACAATGCCTGTACCGATACCTGAGAGTACGGATCCTACGATGGTGGCAAATAAGGTGTCGCTGACCAATGGCTTTGGAAAAATCCCTTGAAACAAGCCCAATAATAGGGAAAATATGATGACACCATATACTGACTTGAGTCCGAAACCGACATTGACAAATTTCATGGACACTGCGATCAATACAACGTTGACTAACAAATAGGTGATACCGGCTGGGAATCCAGTAGCAAAATATACGATAGCAGCAACACCACTCATACCACCGCCAGTGACGTTACTGGGAATTAGAAAGGCACCCCAGCCAAAAGTGGTACATAAGATACCTAAAGTGATGATAAGATGAGAACGTAGAATAGCTCCGATAGGCGAATGCTTCTTTTCCATAGGATAATATTGCTTGATTTTTCGTTGCAAAAGAACGTAAGAAAAAATCATTTTACAATGATTTTTTTCACAAAATTCTATGGTATCAGGATAATGGTTTTCTATATCGGCATCACTATACCAAACGGTTTATGATTTAATGTATATCACAACTTATTTAATGCAAATATTAACTTATTATAATGTAGACATTAACTTATTATAATGTAGACATTAACATTATCTATTCTTCGTCTTTCTTATTTTTGGGCATAATGATCAATCGTAGCGACGGGTTATAGGTGAAATAGCTCCAACTCCAATTGATCAGTGTTAAGATTTTATTTTTTATCCCCAATATAGACATTAAATGGATTAGCATCCATAATACCCAAGCGAAGAAGCCATGAAAATGTATCAGTCGTAAATCAACCACCGCTTTATTACGTCCTACGGTTGCCATGCTACCTTTGTTGTGGAAATGAAACTCTTTCATTGGTTTGTTTTTTTCATGTAGTAACAGGTTTTTGGCTAAATTTCGGGCTTGTTGCATGGCAGGTTGAGCCATTTGCGGGTAGCCATTCGGATAATTTGCTTCTGTTTGTAGGCAGATATCACCAACAGCAAATATGTTGTCGTAACCATTTACCTGGTTGTAGGCGTCTACTTTTAAACGATTGCCACGGCCAGTGTTTTCAGGTACTGCAATGCCGTCAATTAAATTTGCCGTAATACCGCTGGCCCATATGACCATTTGTGTGGGAATGGTTTGCCCGTCTCCCAAAATGATTTGTTCATCTGCATAGTCTTTAACCGGCGTATTAAGCATCACTTTGACGCCCATCTTTTGCAGGAAGAGCAGGGCATTATCAGAAGAATGTTGTGACATTCCTGATAGTAATCGGGACATTGCCTCTACAAGGATGATTTGGGTGGCCGAAAAATTGATGTCCGGATAATCTTTAGGTAAGATATAGCTCTTCATTTCGGCCAGCGCACCGGATAATTCAACGCCTGTAGGTCCACCGCCAACTACAACAATGTTTAGTTTGTCCAGGTGATTGGAACTGATGGCTGCTTCAAACATGCAAAGCAAACTATTGCGTAGCCCCAACGCTTCGCTTATCGATTTCATAGGCATGGCAACAGATTGTACATGTTTCATGCCGAAGTAATTGGTGGTGCTTCCGTTGGCAATTACCAAATAATCGTACGAAACAGAACCGGCGCTGGTCTCTACTTGGTTTTGTTCCGGTATAATACGCAACACATGGCACATGCGAAAATGGGTGTTGCGTTTTCCTTGAAATAACTTACGAAATGGAAAAGAAATAGCACTTGGTTCTAAACCAGCCGTCGCTACTTGATACAATAATGGTTGAAACTGATGGTAATTATTTTTATCTATTACAACGACTTGGAAGTATTTCCGATGGAGCTTTTTTGCCAGAGTTATGCCGGCAAATCCACCTCCGACAATGACTACTCTTTTTTTATCTGTTTGAGGAATGTTGATGAACATTTGGGTCTCGATTTCCTTCCATAAAACAAATGATTGGTGTAATTGTTTAGCAACTTTTTATCGGCTTTACCTTAAAAATTAATGCCGAATACAAAAAAAGCATCATCTTTGGCAGGATTAAATACCAACTGTCCGAACACACCCAGCGAGTAATTTTCTGTAATCTGGATGTCTTTAGCAGCTTTCAAAGATATATTAACAACGGCAAAATTGTTAGTGGCATATGTATAACCGGTGGTATACTGGGTTCTGCTGTTCCACGGACTGGCTCCTAACGCAACGTCAAGGTTAATATCTTTTACAGAGAAAGCATAAGCAGCTTCAACATAGGTTGAAAAAGCTTGTTTTAATTTCCCATTATTGTTAAGGTATTGATCATTTCCGGCAACCATCGTATTCCATGATAGGCTTAATGGGAACGTGGGAAAAGAGTATATTAAATTAACTTCTAACGTATGTGATGTTTCATTCTTTTTAAAGTCAAAATAGTTATAACTGTCCTCTTCTGATACCCAGTAATCAGAAAGGCCAAAGTAAAAACCTCCTAATGAATAACCGGCCACCAAGTCTACTTCCTTGTAGCCTGTATTCGAAATATCGATACTACCCCATGCACCTATGGAAAATCCACCTATTTCCATTCCCATGTCCGGTTGGATGCTTGTTCCAGACAAATACATACCACGCCAGATATAAGAACTGACAAAATCTGCACCTAACGAGAAATCACATTTACTTTGTGCCCATCCGGTAAAAGGCATGAAAAGGCTTAATACAACAAAAGAAATTGATACAATAATTTTATTCATATTCTTTGAATGTTTTGAATTTAAAATAGAGACAGTAACACCATTGTTATTTTACGGTAATTGTACACGAAAAGTTGCAACAGGCCGAATTTTTCTGTAACACTGAGATACATTTAGATAATTTTCATGTTGATTTTGATGTATATGCGTATTCTTGAGATAGAAAATATTTTTTTCCATCATGTTTGGCATCACATTTGTCATAAGAAAGGTATTTTGTTATAAAAATTTATCAATGATAACCTGTTTAATAATTAGTTTTCTCGTATACAAATTGTTTGGTAATAATAATCCTTTCAAAAAGTCTGCTGTGAAGGCGCCTGTATGCGATTCGGCTCGTCGTAACGGCCCTGTTACCAAGTAATACAGAACCGATTTCCTCATTAAAGGGTCAGTTGCTCCTATAAAAGCAATTCAATGGATATTTTTCATTTTAGGAAGTAATTCTACGCAGAAATCTTAAGCTTATTGTGTTGAACAATTGAATGTTGTGTTCTTTTTGCTGATTACCGGAACGTATAAGATAAGCGCTGGAAAAATAAATAATCATAAAAACGGAGAAATTATTTGTAAGAACCAAAAAAGCATTTTACCTTTGCATCCGCAAACGAGACAGAAAGGGAGCATAGCTCAGCTGGTTCAGAGCATCTGCCTTACAAGCAGAGGGTCGGGGGTTCGAATCCCTCTACTCCCACACTGAAAATCAAAGCCTTACAAAAATATTGTAAGGCTTTTTTGTTTTCAATATTTTTTGTATCTTTATAGAATTACTTAACATTCTTTCGTATTTATTCGTAATTAATTGTCTCTTTCGTAAATAGTTATTTCTTCTCATTTCGTTTTTTAGCATCATTTTTCCTTAAATACGTTTTCATTTTTATTTTATGAGGGTATTTTGAAATTCACTTGTAAAACATATTCGTTTGATGATTGTTTTAGTAAGGTATAAATAGGTCTTTTAATTTACGGTTGATCATAACTTGAAATCGAATATAACCTCAATAAAAATATTAACAATCATCACCTTAATTAAACAATAATGAAAACAATGATTCAATTAAAAGCGATTACTTTCTTTTTTATGGGAGTAATGCTTGTTTCATGTACTAATAAACAAAGCCAACATACGACGACAGTGACAAAAGATACAGTCGTTGCCGTTGCTTCTCAAAAAGCTGTTTCCGGGCCTATGTCGGGGACGATTATGACAAAAGAGTATGTCTACCAAATGGGTAAACAAATGTATTTCTGGGGATGGCCTTTAGTAAATATGCATAACCGCGTGTTAACAATGCGTCAGGTTCCCGAACCCGGTTTGAACGGAGGAGCAGTTCCCGTGGCTCCTGTGGGACAATTATGTATGTTATCTGACTATATTACGCCTGGAGAACGTTACGTAGCATGCCCTAACCAAGATGTCGTATATGGATTTGGTATTGGCATGCTTAACGAAAGCCCCGTAGTAGTGCAAATACCTGATTTCGGGGAACGTTTTTGGATGGTGCAGGTGGTTAATCAACGGACTGATGGAATCGGTGGATTGGGCTCTATGTATGGTACTAAAAGCGGATTTTACTTAATAGTTGGGCCTGAATGGAAAGGGGAAACACCACAAGGAATTACCCAAGTGATACGTTCTAACACCAATATGGTGGTGGTTATTCCGCGTGCTTTTATGAATAATACTCCGGAAGATAAGGCAGCTATCCAACCACTCATCAGCCAGATAATGATGTATCCGTTAGCCCAATTCGACGGTAAGTTAAAAACAAAAGACTGGACAAAGGCTCCTTCTTTTCCTGATCCGCATAAAAGCGGTAGTGGACAGGAAGTTGCATTTGTTATTCCCGAGAAGTTTTTTGACGAATTGCCTGCCGTTATAAAAGAAGTTCCCGCATTGCCGGGCGAAGAAGCATTATATGCTTTGTTTAATTCAGTGTTGGAAGCTGCAAGCAAGGATAAAGATTTGAAAGCCGCATTGGTAAAAACTGCTGTGGATGCCGAAAAAGAGTTGATCGAGCCATTGCGTCAATTTAAAAATGTGGGGGTGCCTGTGGGAAATTATTGGAACACAACTAAGAATGGCGCTGCCTTTGGAACCGATTATCTTAGCCGCACAGCTGCCGCCCGAACCAATATTTTTGTGAATCAACCGGTAGAAACCATTTATTATAATCAGGATTTTGACGGTCAAGGAAAAGAATTGAACGGAAAAGGGGCTAATTATACCATCACCTTTACCAAAGCAACATTACCGGCAGTGAAAGGTTTCTGGTCACTCACGGTGTACGATCAGCATCATTTTTTCTATCAAAATCCTGAAAAAATTTATTCGCTGGGAACTAAAAATAAGGATTTAAAAATGAATGCCGACGGGTCGTTGACTATTTATTTACAAAATAAAAAGCCTGAAGACGATAAAATTTCTAACTGGTTGCCTATACCAGCTGAAAAGTTCGGATTTTTATTACGTGCTTATTGGCCTGAGGAATCTATGGTAAAAGGCTATACACCGCCTGCCGTCGTTAAGCAGTAGAAAGCATAAGAAAACCCAATGAATGTTCATTGGGTTTTCTTATGCTTTCTATCGTTGAATACTCTCTTTTTGGAAAGGCTATGTTTTTTGTCGAATAACGATGTTCAACTGACTTTCAAGTGCTATTTTGTATTTTTATTACCTGTGTCAATTTTGTACGTTAGTGACCGGAATTTTCAGGATTTATATCTTCCGGCACCAGAAGACCCGGCTCGTTGATGAACCACACTCTGCCTATTTTTGTAAAATGTAATACGGTGATTTCGCCGTTTTCAGCCGGAATTCCTGTGGACAATTTGGCTTGAGCTTCCTTTCCGTTTATTTTTACATCACTTACTTTGGGTAATAATTTAGCTTTAATTTCCGGAGAAAGAACTGCATAATGGTGATAATTAACAGTACCCCATTTTTCGAAAGTTTCCGGAGTTACCAAAGCGCGAAATTGGGTAAAATCATCGGCAATAATTGCGGCAATAAAAGTATCACCGGTTTCTTGCACCAAGATTTCATCGCTGTCTTTACACGCGGTAAAAAATGTCATTGCGATGAACAATACGGGATAAAAAAATATTTTTCGAATGTTTTTCATATTTGTGCTATGATTTGTGAGATATAATTGTGGTAAATATATAAAATAAAATAATAACTGCTGCCACCCATACTATTTTTTTAGTATAAAACGAACAACATACCATTATTATTGTTCATGCGTTATCCATATTTGGCATTGTTTTTTACAGCATATTTCCAGGCCTTTTATTTTCATTGGCGTCTTTTCGACAATGCTCAAGTATCTATTGACTGGAACGGTTGCTCTTCGGAAAAATTTGGTCGGTAAAGCTTTGCACTTCCCAGATCTTGTATCCATCCTTTATAGAAACCCAACTGGTGCAATGTGTCTATCACTTGTTCATATTCCCATGTGTATAGAGTACGGTTCAATTCTGGAAATTCAGAAAGTTCAAACGGTGGGTAATATTGAGACATTAATGATATATGTATGGTAATGGACAATTCGTCGGCAATCATCCGGAGCACCTCAAGACTCTGGTGTACCAGACCTGGTAAAACCAGATGACGTATGATTAATCCCGACTCGGCCAGGCCAGTGTCTTCATCTAATAATAATAGTGACCCTTTTTGCCGATACATTTCTTTTAGTGCATGCATCGTGATGGTGGGATAGTTGGTAACGCCGGATAATTGTTGTGCTAATACAGCATCACTGTATTTAAAATCGGGTAAATAAATATCAATTTTTCCTTCCAGAAGTCGCAAAGTTTCAGGGCGATCATACCCGTTACTGTTGTATACGAAGATAGGATGAACACCTAATTGTTCAATACAATCAATAATTTCTATTACTTGAGGAACGTAATGGGAAGCAGAAACGAAACCTACCCTGTTTTCACAAGAGGGTAATATCCGGATAATTTGTGCCGCCACCTCTTGTGGGGTCATTTGGGATGCGGAAAAAAGCACATCATTTCGGCTAATTTCGTAGTTTTGGCAATATATGCATTGCATGTTGCAATGTGCGAAAAATACATTGCAAATTCCCCTTTGTCCGCTGATGGCAGGTTCTTCGCCCGTATGGCAACATATAGAAGCTATAGAACAGGCAGCGCCACTTTTACAGTAACCCGACGGGCTGTCCTTGCGGTTGATACCACAACGGTGGGGACAAACATGACAAACATCGGAATTCATTTTTGACGTAAGCTGTATTGGCTTTCGTGGGGAAAGTATATCATACAAAGATACGACAATCCTTTTTTGTTTGTAAATTTGCAGAGAAAATCCGGCATCAAATGGCAGAATATTTGAATATATTGGGAAAAGACACTCCAAAAGAAGAGAAATACCGGAATTTAATTCCGCAAATAGACGCTTTAATAGATGGGGAGCCTGATATAATAGCTAATTTAGCCAATATCGTGGCTGCCATAAAGCAAACTTTCGACTTTTTTTGGGTCGGTTTTTATTTGGTCAAAGAAGGGGTGTCGGTTTTAGGCCCTTTTCAAGGACCAGTTGCTTGTACACGTATCAAGTACGGAATGGGTGTTTGTGGCACAGCATGGAAAGAAAAGAAGACCATTATTGTTCCTAATGTAGCACTTTTTCCAGATCATATTGCTTGTAGCAGCGAATCGAAATCTGAAATTGTAGTACCCATCATACGGGATGGAGTGGTGATAGGCGTTTTGGATGTAGATAGTGACTGTTTGGATGAATTCGATGCAACAGATGCACTGTACCTGGAAGAGATAGTGAACAAAATCTCAAATCTATACGTTGGATAAATATTATCTTTATAATAATACGATCAATCAATGAAAGTAATTGCTATTAATGGAAGTCCTCGTCCGAAAGGAAATACATGGTTTGCTTTGAAAACGGTAGGTGAAGTATTAACCAAAGAAGGTGTTGATTTTGAAATCATTCATATTGGAAATAAGCATATTCACGGTTGCAGTGCTTGTAGACAATGTGCCAAAAATCAAGACGATAAGTGCGCTGTTCGTAACGATGAGCTGAATCATTACCTTCCCATGTTAAAACAGGCAGACGGTATTATTCTGGGTTCTCCTGTTTATTATTCGGGCATTGCCGGTACCATGAAATGTTTTTTAGACCGTTCATTTTATGTTGCCGGTGCAAATGGAAATTGGATGCGTCATAAAGTAGGGGCTTCGCTGGTGTCAGTTCGTCGTTCGGGAGGTTCGATGACTTTGAATAGCCTGAATCATTACTTAACTATTTCCGAAATGATGGTGGTTTCTTCTAATTATTGGAACATCATACATGGAGCGCAAGAAGGGGAGGCAGAGCGCGATTTGGAGGGCGTGCAAATCATGCAAGTATTGGGAGCGAATATGGCCTGGTTACTAAAAATGAAACAAGTTGGCGCCCATATACCTCCTCCTCAGGCGATGGGAAAAATAGCCATGAATTTTATCCGTTAAGCGTTGTAACCATGACGAATTACATGAAAAAATTAGATAAATAATCATAGTATGTATTATCTTTGTTAGCATAAAATTATAGTTGGATGCCCAAAAGAATCATTTATACTGATAATGCCCCTAAAGCAATAGGACCATACAGTCAAGCAATCGAAATAAATGGGATGTTATTTATTTCGGGACAAATACCGGTGAATCCACAAACTGGAAAAATTGTCGATGGTGGCATCGTGGAACAAACTGAACAAGTATTAAAAAATATCGGTGCTATCTTATTAGAAGCAGGTTATACATATGGTAATGTGGTAAAATCAACTTGTTTGTTGGCCGATATGAAGTATTTTAAAGAAATGAATGAGGTGTATGCTCGTTATTATCACACTGATGCTCCTTCACGTGCCGCTTTTGCTGTTAAGGAACTGCCGATGCAAGTGTTGGTTGAAATAGATGCCATAGCCGTCAAGTAATGAGATATTGACCATTGAATATTAAGATAAAGATGTCAAAGAACCAAATTTTTCGTCCGTTAACTGATATTGAAATAGCCACTTTACAGGAGCAAGATTGTCGTTGTGATGATTGGAATAACATAGAAGTCGCAGAAGGTTTTTCTACCAAATATATTCGAAATACAAACTTCTCGGGACATATACAGATAGGGCTCTTCGATAAAGAAATCACATTTTTTGGTGGTGTAAAGAAGCATAGCGGACTTTTCAATGCCACCATACATCATTGCCGTATAGGTAATAATGTATACATTGGGCAAATCCGTAATTATATTGCCAATTACATCATTGAAAATGATGTGGTGATTGAAAATGTGGATTTACTGGCCGTTGATGGCGTTAGTAGTTTTGGCAACGGTAATCTTGTCAGCGTGTTGAATGAAACCGGTGGCCGCGAAGTGCCTATTTATGATCATTTATCGGCACATTTGGCATATATACTTGCGTTATACAGGCACCGGCCAGTGGTGATCGAAAAGATAACCGCTATGATTAACGAATATGCCAAGTCAGTGTCGTCTGATACAGGTATCATACGCGAACATTCCTGGCTAACCAATTGTCGTACATTGCGTAATCTGCGTATCGATGCATATAGCCGCTTGGATGGTGTTTACCGTATGTCTAATGGGACCGTCAATAGCAATATCCATGCGCCTACTTATTTTGGACCCGGAGTGATTGCTGAGAATTTTGTTACCAGTACCGGTTCTTCAGTATCAGAAGGGACGGTGGTTTCTGATTGTTTCATTGGGCAAGGGTGCATGCTGGGAAAACAATACTCTGCAGAAAATTCTTTGTTTTTTGCTAATTGCCAAGGGTTACACGGTGAGGCATGTGCTATATTTGCCGGTCCGTATACAGTGACCCACCATAAGTCTACTTTATTGATTGCCGGGTACTATTCATTCCTGAACGCAGGAAGCGGTTCCAACCAGAGTAATCATATGTATAAGCTTGGCCCCATACACCAGGGCATTGTTGAGCGGGGATCTAAGACAACCAGTGATTCGTATATATTGTGGCCGGCTAAAATTGGTCCTTTTACATTAGTCATGGGGCGCCACTTCAAACATTCTGATACTTCCGATTTACCTTTTTCATACCTTATTGAAAGCGGCGACGACAGCGTATTGGTGCCAGGTGCTAACCTGCGGAGTGTGGGTACCATCCGCGATGCACAAAAATGGCCTAAACGTGATAAACGTACAGATCCGCATAAATTGGATTGTATTAACTTTAACCTGTTGAGTCCTTTTACGGTTTGGCGGATGATAAAAGGGATTAATATTTTGAAAACTTTACAACAGGTATCTGGCGAAACTTCTGAGTTCTATTCTTACCAGAGCGCAAAAATTAAGCCTAGTTCATTGAAAAACGGGCTGAAGTTTTACGATATGGCTATTCATAAATTTTTGGGCAACTCTATTATCAAAAGATTAGAAATCAGTCAATTTGAAAACGATGCTGCTATCCAGGAACGCTTGCGCCCCGACACCCCGATAGGAACAGGAGAATGGCTGGATATCGCAGGATTGATTGCACCTAAGAGCGAAGTAGAGCAGTTGTTAATGGATATTGAAACAGGTGCTATATCATCACTTGACGACATTGCAACAGCCTTTCATAGCATGCACCGTCATTATTATACCTATGAATGGACATGGGCGATTGATAAGATTCAGGAACGTTATGGTAAATCGATTGAAGAGTTTACTGCCCGTGATGTGATACATATTGTGGAATTATGGAAAGAGAGCGTTGTGGGGATAGACAGGCTGTTGTATGACGATGCTAAAAAAGAATTTGCTTTGTCGTCCAGGATCGGCTTTGGTGTTGATGGTAGCGAATATGATCGTAACCTCGATTTTGAGCACGTGCGGGGAGAATTTGAGAAGAATGCGTTCGTACAGGAAGCATTAGATCATATCCGACGGAAAACAGAATTAGGCGACGAGTTGATAAGTCGTATGAAAAAGATAACGGTGGTAACTTGAATGTAATCGAAGTGATATACATTTTCAATCAATTTTATAGATGACTCATTGCTAACATTTGTATCGTACAATATCCGTACGAATATTACTTATTGTCATTCAATTTTTAGTTTTCATGTTTGGCTATCATAAAAAATATGTAAGTTTGCAATGAAATAGCTAAAGACGTTATGATACATCCTAAGGGCCAGATAAATAGGATGACGGAGAGGAATTTTGAACGGGTATTTCGTAATTTACAACCCCGTTTATATGCATATTGTCGTAAATATATTGATGATATTGAGCAAGCGAAGGATATTGTCCAGGAATGTTTTATTAACTTGTGGAATCACCAGGTTGATATAACCGTTTCTTATGATTCATATTTATTTACAGCAGTACATCATCGTTGTATGTCGCATTTTCGTTCGCTGAAAGTTCATGCCGATTATGAGATATCCGTAAAACAAAAGCTGAAAGAAATAGAAATACCTTTAGAAGTTCCATATCCGCTCATGGAATTATATTTGAAGGATATCAACGAACTATTGCAGCATTGTATAGAAAAATTACCCGAAAAATGCCGGAAGGTATTTATGATGAGTCGTTTTCAGGATATGAAAAACCAAGAAATTGCCGATGAGTTGGGTGTTAGTATTCGTACTGTCGAAGCACAGATATACCAAGCATTGAAAATTCTTAAGGAAGAATTGAAGGACTATCTTCCGTTGATACTATTGTTATTTCTGGATTGATATAATTAGCTTTTGCCCACCTTTGGTAATGGGCCCTGTATGGAGGTAGTCATATAAAATGTCGCAAAGTGTAGTATTGATTAATTTTTAACAAATTTTTGAAAAAAAATTACATGACTAAGTAGTCATTCAAGTTTGTGCGTCTTACTCATATAACCAAGCTAAAAATGATACAACAGACAGAAAAAATCAATGCATTAATCATTCGTTATCTAAGTAATGAATTATCAACGAAAGAACAGGAAGAGTTGTTAACATGGCTTTCCCAAAGCGAAGACAATCGTATATTCTTTCGTTCTTTGAAAGACGCATATGATTTGGGGCAATTTGAAACCCATTACAACAATAGTGACGTTTCTGCTGAATGGAAAAAGATGTTAAAACAGATAAATTCAAAAGTTGCAAAGCCTGTCCGGCGTATACGGATTGTTCAAATAGTGTTACGCTATGCTGCCATATTCATATTAGGCATATTATGTGTGAAAATAGCAGATGTGTTGTTAGAAAAGCCATCAAATACGACAAGGGAGTACATTACACAGATAGAAACCGGAAAAGGGGAACGTTCCAAAGTGATCCTGCCCGACAGTAGTGTTGTATGGCTAAATGCATGCAGTTCTATCAGTTACGACCAGTCTTTTGGCGAACAAATACGGAACATCGAAATGAAAGGGGAAGCATTTTTCAAAGTTCATCAAGATATTTCCAAACCATTTTTAGTGAGTGTTAACAATTTGGTATATCGTGTTACCGGCACATCTTTTAATATTTATTCTTTTGATAACGAAAACTTTGTAAGTCTTCTTTTAGTAGAAGGTTCAGTCGTGCTGGAATATGGTGATTACAAGGCAAACGTCCAAGCAGGCGAGCTCGTTAAGTTTGATAAAAAGACACATGAGCTATATTGGCAACAGGCGGATACTGGATTTTATACCAATTGGCGTTTTGGCGAATTGGTTTTCGAAAAAATGACATTTGAAGAGTTGGCAAAACGTTTGGAACGTAATTTCAACGTAACTTTTGTTTTTCAAAACGACAAGGTGAAAATAAAAACATTTGGCGGCACTTTCCGGCACTATGATTCGTTGGAAACTATTTTGAAAGTAATCAGCACCAGTACGCCTATCAAATACAACATCGAAAAAGATACCGTATATATCAGGTAACACATAGATAAATGTTGCTTCATTAACACACTTTTTAAATGATAATGCCTATGGGAGAATAGAAAAACAGGAGAAAGAACAAAAACCGGAATGAGGTGGCTCTCATTCCGGCCAATATTCAACAACAAAAATTATTGTTTAATATTACTTAATCTGTATACAAAGATATGCAAAATTTTTTTCTAATCAGAAGAAAACATCAAACATGTTTTCAAAAAATACAGCTTGTTATGAAGTTTTCATTTGTTTTATTTTTCACCGGGATGTTTTGCATTTATGCAAATACAACTTACTCCCAGGACAAGCATGTGAGTCTCAACATGGGTAAAGCCACGTTTATTGATGTTTTTCGAGAAATCGAAAAACAGTCTGACTATCGCTTCTTTTATAACAATGCCATAGTCAATACGGGTAAAACTTTTGAATTGAAGGCGTATGATGAGTCCGTATCCTCTGTATTGAATGATTTGTTTCAAGGTACGGATGTCACTTACCAGATGGTCGAGAATTATATTGTTATCACCAACAAGAGTGACCACATGGATGAATTATTGCATAAGACTATTGCTATGCAAGGAATTGTGGTGACTGGGACGGTGACTGATGGTAATGGCGAATCTATGCCGGGAGTGAATGTACTTATCAGGGGGACTTCTGCGGGGGTAGTAACCGATATCAATGGAAAATACACCATTACAGTGCCGAATAAAAGTGCGGTATTGGCATTTTCATTTGTAGGGTATATCACCAACGAGTTTATGGTGGGTGACCAAACGGTTATTGATATTGTTTTGGAAGAAGATACCCGCGAGATAGAAGAAGTCGTGGTGATTGGATACGGAGTTCAACGCAAGAGCGATATTACTGGTTCCATATCACAAGTAAAAGCCAGCGACATAGAAAACCGTAGCTCTTCAGATGCTGCTTCTGCACTACAGGGTAAAGCGGCAGGCGTTCAAATCCTTAATACATCTGGAGCTCCAGGATCACAATCTTCAATACAAATTCGCGGATACTCTTCTAATTCAAGAACGAGTCCTCTTATTGTTGTTGACGGGTTAAAAGTTACTGACTTAAGTTATCTTGATCCAGAGAATGTGGCGTCAATAGAGGTTTTGAAAGACGGAGCTTCAGCGGCAATATATGGGATAGAAGCTGGAAATGGCGTCATTCTGATAACTACGAAATCCGGAAAATCAACAGCAGGAAAGGGAAGATTTTTCTACAATATGCAGTACGCGTTCCAGAATATTGTAAATATGCCTCCAGTGCTGAATGCTAAACAATATATGGATTACCAATTAAGAACAGGAGGAGCTACCAACGAGGAACAATTCCAATATGACGGTGTTTCAGATACAAACTGGGGCGAATACATGTTTGAAACAGGAACAATGCAACGCCACACTCTTGGATTTGAAGGAGGTAATGACCGGGGTAATTTGTATGTATCGATTTCTTCAATGGACAATAATGGGATAGTTACCGGCAACAAAGATATTTTTAACCGTTTAACTGGTCAAATAAACGCCGATTACAAAATTAAAGATTGGCTTACCGTCGGCATTAACACATCGCTGGAAAAAAATCAATCAAAAAGCGTTAGTGAAGCAGGTGCAGGAGGCTTCACTATGTTCGGTTCAATTTTTTATTATGATCCCATCACTCCATGGACATATGATCCGAATAATATACCGGCACGCATTCAAGCATTTGTAAATCAGGGTCAGGCATTACTCCGCGATGAAAACGGACTTATTTATGGTTCCTCTGTATTCGGCGCAAATTCAATGATTTATCATCCCATGGTTAGGCGCGATATGACAGATTCCGATAATAGACAGTTCAATGTAAGGGGAACAGCTTTCGTAAACCTGACACCTATAAAAGGGCTTGTTTTTACTTCCCGTTTGGGTTACCGCGCGGGTTATCGCCAAAATAATACTTATAACCACAACGTGTTTATAAATTCAACGGCAAACCAGGCGATGTCCATTAACGGAAGAACAAGCTACAACTTGTATTATCAGTGGGAAAATTTTGCCAATTACATGTTTAATATCAATGCGCACAATTTTACTGCAATGGCTGGTATGTCATATCAGCGTAGTGAAAGTGACTACACTTACGCCAATGCTAATAAGCTTTCGAGCGATGATCCCAATTTTCGATATCTGAGCAGCGCTGTTAATACAAGTCAAATGTCAGTGCAAGGAGCGCCATCGTATTCTGTAAATATATCGTATTACGGACGCCTCGGATGGTCTTACAGGAATAAATATAATCTCCAGGCCAGTTTCAGAGCAGATGCTTACGACACCTCGAAACTCGACAAAGATCATCGCTGGGGCTATTTCCCTTCTATATCGGGAGGATGGACAATCAGTAATGAACCATTTATGCAGAGCATTAAGTCAACGCTTGATATGTCGATGTTAAGGTTGCGCGCTTCGTACGGTATTAACGGGAACGTAGATGTTTTGAGAGACTACCAGTACAATTCAACTTTGTCCACAGGCGCTGGAACCGGCTATGACTTTGGTTATGGCACCGGACAGAGCGGGCAGGTAATTGCAGTGTACCCGTCAACGCGGTTGCCAAATCCGAAGGTTACATGGGAAACCTCCCGTCAGATAGACTTCGGATTAGATGGCCGTTTTCTGCGCGACCGCCTGACTTTTGAATTAGATTATTTCGATAAAACTACTCATGACCTTTTAACCAGCACGGTTGCTCCTGCGCATACAGGTGCCTCAACTGTTTATATAAATGCTGGAAAGGTTAGAAATCAAGGTTTTGAAGCTCAAGTCGGATGGAAAAACAACCACGGCGATTTTTATTACAGTGTGAATGGTAATATATCGTTTCTGAAAAATAAAGTTACCGAGGATATTTCTAAGACACCATTAGCCGGTTCTGCGGTTCAATATTCAGGAACTGTTACTTATTTTGAAGAGGGTTATCCGGTATGGTACCTGAGAACCTACGAATTTGCAGGTATAAATCCAGATAACGGTCGTGCAATATATACAGATTTTGACGGCGATGGTTCAATCACAGAAGCAGATCGCAAATATGCAGGCAATGCTATCCCGAAATACACCTACGGCTTAACTGCAACTTTCGGTTACAAAGGCTTTGATTTAGTTCTTTATGGTAGCGGCGTTGGAGGAAATAAAATACTGTATGGGGCAACGCGTGGCGATTTTCCACTAGCTAATACGCTTACGACATTCTATGATAATATGTGGTCGCCGGAAAACAAAAATGCAAAATATCCTGTATTTCATGCTAATGACAATATCTATAGGACTTCTGATCTAATGGTTTTCAGTGGATCATTTTTCAAAATCAGACAGATTCAACTTGGGTATACAGTCCCTTCAAATATTTCAAGAAAGATTGGTATTTCGAAGCTGAGAGCTTATATCTCATTAGACGACTGGTTTGTTTTCACAAAATATCCAGGCATTGATCCTGAAACCAACAGCATGACTGCTACTTCAGCGGCATCGGCACTCGCTATTGATTACGGTAATTACCCTATCTCGAAAAAAACCTTACTTGGCTTAAACGTGTCATTTTAACCTCAAAAATTATTAGTCATGAAAAATTTAATAAAAAAGGTATTAATACTTGTTTTCGGATTAATCCTTATGTTTTCGTGTAGCCAGGAACTACTTGAAATTGAACAATTGAATGTCCTCAGTTTAGAGGAATATTACGCAAGCGCTGGCCCTGATGAAGCCGAAGCGCTGATAGTAGCGTTACATAATCAGTATTTCTCTCAATTGGATGGTTTTATATATAAACTTTTCCTTAATGTCTTGAGCGACGACCATTACGGCGGAGGATCCAGTTATTCCGATAATGCCAATTTTTTGAATTCAGCGGCGATGCTTGACATATCCCCGGCTTCACAAACCAGTCTCAATACGGTTTACGTGCAGTCATATAAGATTATTTACTGGGCGAATCTTATTCTTGAAAAAGTACCTGAAAGCACTAATGAAAAAGTAGTTCTTGCTAAAGCCGAAGCCAAATTTTTCTCAGCTTTAGTGATGTTCAACCTGATGCGTTGGTGGGGTAATCCACCTTTTGTGGATCATGTACTCGGTAGTGATGAATTGGATCTTCCCAACGGCAATCATGCTGAAATAATTACTTGGTGCCTTGCACGCATGCAAGAAGTAGCCGACGTCCTTCCTCCCATAGCGGGAAAAGGAAGACAGAAAGAATTTGGCGCCCGAATTTCGAAACATGCCGCTCTGGCAGTCAAAGGGAAAATGGCGCTTTGGTACGGAACAAGGTATAACAACAACGATATTCTGGCTCAGGCTGTTGCACCGCTTAAAACGGTTATTCAGTCAGACCTCTATGAATTAATTGACGATTTTTCTAATCTTTTTCGTCAGCAGTCTGATTTTTGCGAAGAATATCTTTGGGAACATAATGCCGCCCCTTCCAACGGTTTTCCAAACAATCAGGGAGATAATAGACATATATGGTTTACATGGCGCAGTGAACAAATGTCTATACCCGATCAATTCTATGCTAATGGCTGGGGATGGCAGCCTCCTACAGGCGATTTCGGAGATTTTCTTAAAGCGCATGAAGGAGGTATCGAAAAACCTCGTTTCAAAGGTACAATTCTTACCTACGATCAGGTTATGGGATTGGATTATACAAATTCTGTCACTGCTCCCGGTATTTTTTCTCCGCCAATATCGGCATGTGACGGCTATTTCCATAGAAAATCATTGATGCATTATGAGGATGTTTTTTGGGATGTCGCGTCAGTGAATAGACCATGTAAAGCAAATCAATATTATATACGTTATTCTGAGGTATTGTTGATGTATGCCGAAGCGCAATTCCTTGTGAACAACGATGCCGACGGAACAGGTCTTAAAGCACTGAATGAGGTTCGCATTAGAGCTGATATACCTGAACTTACCAGCATGACTTACCAGGATATAAAAGATGAACGTCGAGCAGAACTCTGGGGCGAAGGCGAACGTTATTTCGATCTTATACGCTGGGGCGAGGCTGCAGAAAAGCTAAAGGACAAGGGTAAAACTTATGTCTATTTCTACGGGTACAAAGAAGGTACAACAGAGTGGGATGTTCGTGTAGAAACCAGACCGCAAGGATTAGGTTGGCAAGATAAATACCAAGCTTTGCCATATCATCAAAATCAGTTAAATGCAAACTCGAAACTGGTACAAAATCCGCTTTGGTGATAAATTTCTTTGGTCATGGGTCGAGTATATTGACGACCCATGACTAATTTTTTTTAACGAATAAATCATATACAATGAAAAAAGTAATCTTTTCAATATCAATTTTATTATCTATTACATGTTTTCTTGCGTGTAATAATCCTTCTTCTGTGGTACAAGCTCAAATCTTTCCCGAAATTGGGAAAGCGCCCAGGTATTGCAATCCTCTGCCTATGGAAATCGGACCGGGAGCTAATGCCTCTGGAGACGTTACAGTGCTAAAGGACAATAACGGCAAATACTATATGGTTTGCAGTGGTGGTGGCGCATGGGTTTCAGACGATATGTATAATTGGAAATATCACCTCGTCACATTTGATGGAGCGGGTAGAATACCTGGTGCCCCTGATATATCAAAATTTAACGGGAAATACTACTTGTGCGGTAATGACAGTCCGCTTTATAGTGCTGATAATCCATTAGGTCCTTACACAAATCTTGGTCCATGGAAAGACACTCCAGGTTTAGCAGGAGGATGGAGAACCGCCTTTGATGTACATATCTTTGTTGATGATGATAAC
>JAVBMZ010000177.1:0-19769 GCA_031551935.1 Bacteroidales bacterium | reverse complement strand
CCCTGTACAAAATTACCTTTGTGGTAAAGTTTTCCGTCGTCATAATATGTTTTCCAAACACCATTTTTCAACCCCATGATATAACGGCCTTCTTCGTGTACATCGCCCGTATTTTCAATCCAATCGCCTTCTCGTTCTCCCTCAACATAATCGCCTTTGGCTACAATAAAAGCGCTATCTGAATATTGTACCATCAAGCCATTTGGTCTTCCTTTCGCATAAATTTCTTCCCGGAGAATTTTTCCATTAGGATAATACCATTTCCATTCACCGTACATTACGCCATTTTGAAGATTTCCTGTTTGTTCAACAGCACCATCCAGAAAATAATATTTCCATTCACCGTGTTGACGGTCGTTTAAATAGCTTCCTTTTGCACGCAATTCCCCTGTTTCGAAATAAACATTCCATCTGCCTTCGCGCTTTTCAGTTTCGCCGACGGGTCCCTCTGCTGTTCGAACACCTTTTTCGTTGTAACGTATGGCTTTTTCAGGATTACCAGAAGAGTTATAATAAATATGCATTCCGATAGGAATTGAATCAAGGTAAATACCCTTTCGTTTGATGGTTACACCATCGTTATAGTATGTTATTAATTCAATGGCTTCTACTTTCATTTGAACGCCTTCGTCGATCAATTTTCCATCCCGGTAACTTCTCTCATTGATTAAGTTACCTCTTTCAGAATACATTTTCATGGTACCGTCCAGTATACCATTCTTATATATGGTTTCTTCCTTGACTTTCCCGTCATCATAAAAGGATTTCCATACACCTGTTTTTTGCCCTTTTTCATTTGCACGGTTGACAAATTCCCGGGAAATCATATAATCATCATGATATTCAAAAAGGGTAATCACGGTTCCTTTTTCATCAAACTCTTTTGCAGTTCCTTGTTTTCTGCCGTTACGATAATTGATGATTTGCTGAACTTTTCCTGACGGAAAATAATAATATGCCGATCCTTCCCTTTTATCATTCAAATACAATTCTTTGGATTTCAAATAATGTTGACTGACATTATTTTTTTGAAGGATATTGCCATAAGTGTAATAGTACCCGCTTTTTTTTCCCAGCATATAATTGATAATCTCCATCGTATCGGCTGTTTCGGTATAAAATATCCAGATACTATCCAACAAAGAATTTCTCCGGTTACCTTCCGATTTAAGTGTGCCGGTTACATAATAAGTTTTCCAATATCCGTCCGGTTTTCCATCTTTCATCAATCCCTCGCTGGCTACTTTTCCGTTCGGATAATAAAATGTATTGTAACCATTGGGATTAACTTGTGTGTTATTTGTCTGTGCAGATACATGAGCAAATGTGATGTAAAACACCATCATGTACAAAATATTCCTTAGCAAACTTTTCTTCATGGATACGACAATATTCAAAGTGCTAAGGTAATAGAAAATTATATCATATCACTAACAAATCATTGGCAAATTTCAAGGCTATTGTCAAAACTTAAATATCTGGTATATTGATTCATCGAATTAGCAAAAAAGAAAAATAGCGATCTTCCGCTATTTTATTGCTATAAATCACGATACAGTAGCTAAAAATAACTATCATATAGCGAAAATTAGCTATTTTATTGCTAAAAATAGCTATAAAATAGTCAACAATAGCTACTTTTATATCAATGGTTTTTGATACCTATTATCATACCTACTTTGTCATCAATCCCGTATCGAAACTTTTTTTCTAAAATTCCGTATAACAAACATCAATAACCAATTAGATAAACAAACATTTAAAATTTAACTTTTATGAAGAATTTATTTTTTACTGCTATTTTAGCATGTTTAGTTTTTACTGTTAAAGCAGAGGATTACAAAGCATTTCGGGTTGATCTTGGTCTTGGTTATGCCATACCAAAAGATGGTGGAGGAGTTATCTTTTCTATTGAACCCAAGTACGCTATTACGCCCAATATCGCAGTAGGTATACGCGGAGAAGGCGCTGTGATGGCAAAAATTTTATGGGAAAAAAATGCTACCGGAGAATATGTTGATAGTGGATCAACTGAACTCAAAGCCAATGCATCTTACTTGCTCACAGGTGATTATTATCTCATCACGAAAAAATTAAGACCTTTTGTCGGATTAGGATTTGGGGCTTACAATTTAGCAGGTTCCGCAATAGAAATTAATAATGTCACTACTCCAGCAACAGACGTAAATATAAATTTGGGTGCAAAAACTAATTTTGGTTTTATGCTACGTGCTGGTTTTGACGTTTTCCACATGCGGCTTGCTTTGGAATACAATTTTGCAGGAAAAGATAACCTTGACAAATCATATAATTATCTTGGCGCCAAATTCAGCGTATACATTGGTGGTGGTGTCAAAAAATAACAAGAATATCCCATCAAGGAAAACTAAAAAAGCACGGGAATCCGTGCTTTTTTAGTTTTCAAAGTTCGTCTATCAATTATTGTCAAAAAATTATACTAACCCTAATTTTGCTGATATTTCTAACATTTTTCGAATAGGTTTTTCAGCTTTTATTCTTAATGCTTCATCAAGCACCATTTCGTTACTTTCATTACTCAGACAATCGTATATTTTCTGAAGTGTCACTAATTTCATGTACTGACAATCATTGCAAGCACAAGTTGAATCCTTGGGTGGAGCCGGAATGAATGTTTTGTGCGGACTTGCTTTTTGCATTTGATGCAAAATTCCTGATTCAGTGGCCACAATATATTCAGTTGCTGCATCGGTTTTTGAAAATTGAAGCATCGCAGCCGTAGAACCAATAAAATCAGCAACAATTAATATTTGTTTTGAACATTCAGGATGTGCCAGTATCTTAGCATTCGGATGTATTTTCTTTAACTCTAAAATTTTCTCCAGCGAAAATTTCTCATGAACATGACAAGCGCCATCCCAAATAAGCATATCACGATGTGTCAGACTTTTGATAAAGTTTCCAAGATTACGGTCAGGACTAAAAATGATTTTTTCATTTTCCGGCAAAGAGGATACAATTTGAACAGCATTAGACGAAGTACATACAATATCGGTAAGCGCCTTCACTGCTGCCGTGGTATTAACATAAGAAATAACCGTGTACCCTGGATGTGCTTTGATGAAAGATTCAAATTTATCTGCAGGACAAGAATCAGCCAATGAACAGCCAGCCTCAGGATCCGGTATAAGTACTTTTTTCGACGGATTGAGGATTTTTGCCGTTTCAGCCATAAAATTAACACCAGCCAATACAATGATATCCGCAGAAGTATCCACCGCTTTTTGAGCCAAAGCAAGGCTATCACCTACAAAATCTGCAATATCTTGTATTTCGGGATTTTGATAATAGTGTGCCATAATGATAGCATTCTTTGATTGCTGCAGATCTTTTATTTGCTGAATGAGTTTTGAATTATCCATGGTGAGGAAGAAAAAATCGTATACAAAAATACATTTTAAATTCTGAAAGTTCATTTAAAAATATGAACAGCTTCTTTTGTTATTATTATCTTTTTTGAAATTTTAATTAAAAAATATAATACTGATAATACAGTGTTCATTTTGTTAAGAAATAAATGTAAAATATTTGGAAAGCCCATATTTAAATATCTATTGACAAATTATTAACATAGATTAAAGCACAAACCCAATTAAAAAATAATGCTTTACGAATTAATATTAACAAATGTCGATAATGTTTTTCACCCATACTTGTTATTATTTTAATATCCGCATTACAGTGAAATAAGCGTTGATATCTTTCTATTAAAAACCGGAAAAAATATTTGGGAAGATTTAAAAGTTAGTTATACAACCGGTTCTTTTAAAGATGCAAACAATTTTTTTGAAAAGTTTTCATCAATAATTAACATTTGGTAAACATTAGACGCACCTATATTGCGAATAACCTATATACATAAAAATAAGGGTTACAGCATCATGGCTGTAACCCTTATTCGTATCATGTTAAAAACTTATTTTTCGAAAGAAAATACCTTTGCAAAATCTTTTTTCATGTCAACGATGATCCATCCCTTAGCAGGCGCGTCGGTAAGACCTTTGTCCAATTTACCCACATGAGATTCACGATCGTACATATATTCACGATCAGCATCGGTGTGGTGTAGGATGAGCGACAGGTTGGGACGTGTATTGGAGGACGTCCAGTCGAGCATTTGGTAGTCGCCATCAGAATTACCGAATGCCAAGATAGGCTTACGCCCGATGATTTGGAAAATGCCTATAGGTTTACCCACATTGTCATCATTATGCCATAGTTCAGGAGTAAAAGCTACTGTACGATTTTTTTCATCGTATTGGGCTTTCAACATGGTTCCGATAACTTGTTCAGGAGGAATTCCATATGCTTTTTCGCTGAAGTTACGGATAAAAACGGAAGATCCTCCCGAAACAATATAGGTTTTAAATTGATGGTTGCGAAGGTATTGCAACAACTCTACCATAGGTTGATAGGTCAGCTCTGCATATTTTTTATTAAACCGCTTGTGGATAGCCGTATCAAGCCATGTTGTCGCCATGTTGTTGAACTCGTCAGGTGACACCGCTACATGTGATACGCCGAAAATTTCAACAATACCTTTTTCGCCGGTTTGCATAAAAGCTTTCATGTCGCCACTCATTAATGCTTTGATTTCCGGACGTTGTGTCAGGGCAGGTATCTTTTTTACAATTTCTTTGGTAGCGATCATCGAATATATAATTTCGAAATACAAAGGTTGTTCACACCACAAGGTACCGTCATTGTCGAATACGGCGATACGTTCTTCTACGGGAACGAATTTTACACTATTTTCGGCAGTTACCTGGGTAACAAAATCGATAATGGCTTTTTTAGTTGCTGTTTCGTTCCATGACGGTAGAGGGTCTGAGGTAACCTTGTGTTCTCCACCTTTTTGTTGCGAACCACCGCAAGCAGATAGTATCACCAGGCTTATGGTCAAAAATAAATAATATGTATTTTTCATGGTTTTTGAGAAATTAAGGGTTAAAGTGGATCTTATTAACACACTATGATTTATCATTTTAACAAATGAATATGGCGATTGTTGTTTTTTATATTGGATTATTTTAATGTAAAAACGCCCGAAAGTTTGATTTTTCGGACGTTTTTAACAAGCAAAAGAAACAATGAGTTTATTTTTTTGCTGCTGCAGCATTCCTTGCATCAGCTGCAGCCTTCATATTTGCGGTCACCTTATCAATAGTGAAACTGGCAGGGCTTTGACGTGGCGGAAAATCCTTGTAAGTTTCGAGATATGCAGCTACCATATCAATGACATCGAAAATCAGGAAATTTTTATCTAACATCCATTTTTCATAGTTGATGGAGCCGTCGTATGCATATTCATAAGGGTCTTGGCGCAAATCGATCAGGAAAGGGGCTTTGAGTGTTGATAGAGGAGTACGCCAAATAGCCATTCCTATAGCTTCCTGCAAAGCGAAAGTAACCTTATATTGGCCTTTACGGGCGGCCGCAAGATTGCCGTCATCGTCGAACAGGTAAAATTCGTTCCGAAACGATTTAGCTACCTTGCCTTCAAGGAAAGGCAATTGATTGTATCCATCCAGATGTACCTTGAAAGTTTTGGTACCGGCTTTTACGCCTTTTTTGACGTTTTCCACCAGATTGACATCACCACCGGCAGCAGCTACCAGCGTTGGCAACCAGTCCTCGGCAGAGAATATATCATTCACCACTGTTCCCGGCTGGAAATGACCCGGCCAACGAACAACGCAAGGTACGCGTACAGCGCCTTCCCAGTTGGTATCCTTTTCAGAACGAAAAGGCGAGACACCGCCGTCGGGCCATTGGTTTTTCATGGCGCCGTTATCGGTGGAATAGATTACAATCGTATTATCGGCAATGCCTAATTCATCGAGCAGAGCAAGCAATTCACCTACCATGCCATCATGTTCTACCATACCGTCGGCTTGTAAACCGAGTCCAGTTTTACCTTGTGATGCCGGCTTCAAATGGGTATTCACATGCATACGAGTGGAATTGAACCATGTGAAAAATGGAGTACCGGCTTTGACGTTGCGAGTGATAAAATCCTTGGCAGCAGCCATAAATTCTTCATCTACGGTTTCCATGCGTTTTTTGGTCAGCGGACCAGTGTCTTCCACTTTACCATCGGCAGTGGAGCGGAGTACACCACGCGGCCGGTGCTTGGCCAAAAATGCGGGATCTTTCGGATATTCCGGTTGTTCGGGTTCTTCTTCAGCATTTAAGTGGTAAAGGTTTCCGAAAAATTCATCAAATCCATGCTTTGTGGGCAGGTATTTATCCTGGTCGCCCAAGTGGTTTTTACCGAATTGACCGGTAGCATATCCAAGCGGTTTCAGAAATTCAGCAATAGTCGGGTCTTCAGCTTGTAACCCAACGGGAGCACCAGGCATTCCTACCTTGGTCAAACCAGTACGGAACGGACATTGTCCGGTAATAAACGCGGCGCGTCCAGCGGTACAACTTTGTTGACCATAGTAGTCAGTGAATAAGACACCTTCTTTGGCAATTTTATCGATATTGGGAGTTTTAAAACCCATAATGCCATGACTATATGCACTAATATTATGATATCCGATATCATCACCGAAAATGACCAGGATATTCGGTTTTTTCTGTGCATAGCTATCGCTTACGGAGGCAAAAGCTATTATTCCTACTGCCATTAGAAAAAGCAGTTTTGTTGTTATTTTTTTACACATAATACTTGGTTTTAGTTAAAGATTGAATTTTATGAACATCAGAAATTTCTTCTGGATCTGTTTAACAAAATTGTATTCGGTTTGTTCTTGATTTGTATTGATTTTTATATGTTTTATTGACTGCTATCATCGAAAAATACATATTCGTAAAATTTAAAGCCGGTTTTGTGGATTTTTTTTGTATATTTACTTTTTACATTACTGTATCATAGTGATAATTAAAAAAAATCTATTGCTATTTGAGTTCAACAAGATGTAGTTTTTACAAATTAGTGTGTCTTGATTCATAAATTTGTCCGATTTTTGTTTCATTAGAATATTTTGTACTCAGAGTTTTTATCCATTTCTTTGTTTCTAAATAAGCACTAAGTGGCTTTGAACATATACAGATAACGTTGCTGAAAAATATTAGAATATTTTGTATTTATTAAGTTATGTACCAATCAGTTATTTTAGACATCGGTATTCGGGAAATTCGTCAACTGACGACCTTTATTAAAGAGACTCATAACATTGATTATACCGAATATGCATTAACGTCGTTGAAAAGGCGGATAGAACAGGTGATGACGCTTCATAAATACAGTATGGAAACATTGCTCAAAAGACTTGAATCTAAGATTTTTTTGGAGCAGTTTATG
Source organism: Bacteroidales bacterium (assembly GCA_031551935.1). GTDB lineage: Bacteria > Bacteroidota > Bacteroidia > Bacteroidales > UBA4181 > JAIRLS01. The sequence continues at coordinate 12,418 of JAVBMZ010000177.1, read as the reverse complement.
GGACAAATTGCTGTTGGCGCCACGGAATTGTTTCGCGATCCAACCTTTTGGGTATTATTGAAAAACAGATATTTAACCGATGTTTTTAAAGGACAGGGAAAAGTGCGTATTTGGGTACCCATGTGTGCCTCTGGAGAAGAATTTTACAGTTTGGTTATTTTATTGAAAGAATGTGGCTGGACTCAAAAAGCCGAAATTTATCTATCAAGCATGAGCGATGATAATTTAGGCCGGATACAAAAAGGATGGTTGGACAGTAATAATCTTGAAATTAGTGCTAAAAACTATTCCCGTTTCCAGGGAGCGGCTCAATTTTCCGACTATTATAAAATGGTGGGGGACGATGTCATTTTTGACCGGTCATTGTTTGCTAATACATCCTTTTTTAAACAGACGATTGACTTTAATAATGATTTACCGTTGATGCATCTTATTTTGTTTCGTAACCAGATGATATATTTTAATCCAACACTACAATATAAAGTTTCCGATATTTTGCATGACAAGCTTGCAGTGAAAGGGTTATTGGCATTGGGAATCCTTGAAGAAATTGAACAAAACAATATTACCAACAAATACATGATGCTTAACAAAGAGGAAAGTATTTATCAAAAAAAATAATCAAGCATTTATAAAAACATATTAACAAACCTGAATAAGCTATCATCGTCTGTGTCAAATAGAATAGTATTTTAATTGTGAGTTATTAACACTGTTTGGTTGTAAATAACTTTTGCATTTGAACAATTAATCATAAGGAAAAGTTATATTTGTACATTAAAAAGGATTTCATCTATGATAAAAGTTGGAATTGTCGGTATTGATGCTGTAGCACAGATGCACACTGGCATATTGTTGACCAACAACCATTATGAGATAGCTGGATGCTATGCTCCTGATAATCGGGAATCGATGGTTTTTGCGCGGCAGTTCCGCCTTGTATCTTATTCTTCTTTAGAGGCGTTGTTCAAATATACCGATGCCATTGATATTGCAGGTAGTTTTCCTGAAATGATGACTTTAGCCGAAAAGTCATTGAAAGCAATGAAACATGTGTACATTGCACAGCCGCACCATTTAAGTTTATCGGAGGTTCAGCATTTGGTGAAATTAGCCAATGAATCAGGCGTGGTATTACAGTTAGGGGCAGGGTATAGATATTGTCCTGTATATGAGGAACTTGCAGAAATAAAACAACAACCCAGGTTTGTTGAGATCAAGCATCAGATCAGACGGCGGAACGATGAAGATTTATTGATACAGCTTAATACAGAATTGACTAACGATTTGGATATGGTTACGGGAATTCTCCATACCAGCGTGAGAAAAATGGATATTAAATCATGGGCGAAGCCGGAAGGTGGCCCTGATCTGCTCAATTGTCGGTTAGAATGTGAAAATGGGTGTTCGGTCAATATGTTGGTGCAAATACTCACTGAAGGAGAATCAAAGTTAGATGTTGTATTTAATTATTCTGACCTTGTCATCAATGCAGATGTTTTTAAATCAGTTGTAGAAAAGCATTATTTTGATTTTGATGTTGTAGATAGCATTGTGCTTGATGCCTATAATGAAAAAATGATGCATAAGCAAGATTTGACAAATTTTTATCTAGCTACTTGTAATCGGCCTGAGGCCATTCGCCGGATTGAGGAACAGTTACATTGTATTACTGCTGCCGATTTTATGGTGGAACATATCAAACAAACACAGCCAGTTACGAGCTATTAAGGCATTTCCGTGACATTTGAACATGAAGTATATGATTGTGTCCGGCAATATGATTTGTCTGCGACAACTGTCAAGCATACGTCCTATCCTGATTTATTATGTCAATGTATATATGTGCCTGATAAACACATTGTTTTTCACCTTATTCCTACTACTTTCCCCGGGCTATGTCAAATAGATGCTTCGTATTTCCAGTGCAAAACATTTGAATATATTGCTCATGGATTTCATTTAGTCCATCTTTGGCAAGATCAGTGGGTGAGAAAACAAGACATTGTTCGTTCCCGGATTGCAGCTCTTTTAGATGCCAGTGTGCGCATACATGCACGGCAAACAATAGTTCAGCGCATTGATAAAAAACAGATGCGCCATTTTTTGCAAGCAACTCATCTGCAAGGATCTGTTACTGCCAAGTCTGCTTATGGATTATTTTTAGGCGAAAAATTAGTCGCAGTGGCTTCTTTTGGTGCCGAGCGTCTGATGAACCGACAGGAAATGGTTTATCGTTCCTTCGAATTGATAAGGTATGCGAGTTTACTCTATCATCGTGTAACCGGCGGAATAGGGAAAATAATATCACAATTTATCTGCGACGTGCAACCTGATGATATTATGACGTATGCTGATTTAGATTGGGGCTTGGGCAAGAGTTATCGTACATTGCATTTTCGACATGTTGCAACAACTTTGCCTCAAATGTTTTGGATACACCCCAAAGAACAAATCCGGTATTATCCTCATCGCCTTCCATCATCATTGACCGATGCTTTCCGGTTACAAAAAGACACAACGTCTATGGATGATTTTTTGACGAGCCAGGGTTATCTTAAAATATATAATGCGGGTAACTTTAAATATATTTTACCAATTACAATTTTGCCTTCTTAATAGTGGTGCATATAAGAAGAGGCTGTGAGATATTTTATTTTACTTTCACGACCGTAATACCACTGCCTCCTTGTTGTATATCTTCGTCATCGTAAGACATGACTACAGGCGAATTTTTAAGATAGTCGCGTATCATCTGCCGTAGGATGCCATTACCTTTACCGTGTAGAATACGCACTTCGCCAATATTGAGCATCGCAGCCTCATCTACCAGGTCTTCTACTTTCGGGATGGCTTCTTCTGTACGCATCCCACGTACATCAATAGATGATTTAAAACGTAATCGCCGTTCGCCTACATTATACACTTGTATTGTCGGGGCACTGTGGGTACGTTGTCTTTTGTATTCGTTTTTTGATACTTTTATCAATCGATCAACTGAAATAGTGCTCAGCAAATTGCCAAACGCCACGGTGATATTTTTTCCATTGATTTCCATTACTTCACCTATCGTATCCTGTCCGTCAATTCGTATCATATCACCCTTACGGATGACGTTGTCTACTGGTTTTTCCTCGGATGGTATTTCTTTCGCAGGAACAGATTGTTTCTCTTCACGTTTTCTCTCTCGTTCCTTTAATTTAGCAATTTTTCGGAGAATCTGTTCTTCCATCTCGTCTTTGGAGTTTTCTGCCTTGGTTTTGAAAACTTCCAGTTCCTTACGTGCCTCTTTTGTTTTCTCTTTGTCAGCCTGACTTTCTTTAATGGTACGGATGGTATTTTCAATTGTCCGGTTGGTATCGGCCAGTATTTGTTGCGCTTCTTTACGCGCATTTTCGATGATAGACTTGCGTTCTTTTTCTATCCTTTCTAATTCGACTAACTGTTTAGCAGATATTTCATCCAACCGTTTTTCGTGACGGCGTACATCTTCGCGTTTACGCTCCCAATAACGTTTGTCCCGCTCGATTTCACGTAGGTGTTTTTCAAAATCGATATGTTGGTGACCGGCTTTATCGGCTGCATCGACCAGGATTTCTTCAGGAAGGCCTATTTTCCTTGCTATTTCAAAGGCAAACGAACTGCCAGGTTTACCCATTTCCAGTCGAAAGAGTGGTTGCATCTGGTGACTGCCATAAAGCATGGCTCCGTTTATGACGCCTTTGGTTGCCGAAGCATAGTGTTTTAGGTTGCTATAATGTGTGGTGATAACACCCCAAACGCCTTTATTGTTGAGGCTTGTGAGAATAGATTCGGCAATAGCCCCGCCGATGATAGGCTCGGTACCCGATCCAAACTCATCAATCAATACCATGGTACGCGACCCTGCATGCCGAATAAATTGCTTCATATGAAGCAAATGAGAACTATATGTACTCAGATCATTATCAATGGATTGTTCGTCGCCAATGTCGATACAAATGGTTTCGAAGATGCCTATTTCTGAATTTTCAGACATAGGAACTAACAATCCGCATTGAAACATATATTGTATCAATCCTACTGTTTTCAGACATACACTTTTACCACCGGCATTTGGTCCAGAAATCAGCAGGATCCTCTGTTCTTGGGTTAGGTTGACGTCCAATGGGACTACTTTGCGGTTCTCCTTCTTGAAATTAAGGTACATGATTGGATGTACAGCACGCTGCCAATTAAAAGCTTGTTGATGCAAAAACACTGGTTTAACCGCATTTTGTTTCAACGCCAGTAACGCTTTTGCTCTGATGAAGTCAATATTTCCAAGAAAATCGAATGCTATGTACAAATCATCTATATGTGGGCGCAATAGGTCTGCGAAGGCGGTGAGGATACGGATAATTTCCCGTTGTTCGGCAAAAAATAATTCACGGATAGCATTGTTGGTTGATACTACTTCGGCAGGCTCGATGTACGAAGTGCGGCCTGTGGCTGATTCGTCATGCACAATACCGTTGATTTTTCGTTTAAACGAGGAATTAACAGGAATAACTGTTCGTCCATCCCGTATGGCCGGACTCGTACCCGTTTCAACTAAACCGTCAGCCTGTGCTTGTTTGATGATGCGTTGCATGGTTCGGGATACGGAAGCCTGTTTATCGGAAATCTCCCGGCGAATATCAGCCAATGCAGGAGAAGCATTATCTCGAATGTGCCCCTGATGATCAAGTATTTTGTCAATGGCTTTGATAATATCAGGGAAATAGCCTACATTACCCAAAAGGCGACGTAATAATGGATACCCTTCATCTTTATTGCGGAAGAAAGCCAAAATATCACGGATGGTTTCTAATGATTTTTTCAATGCAAACACATCCTCTATGTTCGGAAATGTGCCTGGGATGGCAATATTCTTAAACATAGATGTCACATCATAAAAGTCGTGCGCTGGAAAACCAGTTTCCATCAAGCATATTTGCCGGAATTCTTCGGTTTGCCCGGTTAATAAATCTATTTCATCAAAAGATGTTTGAAAATCAATTTCATCCACTTTCTGGCTTCCCAGAGGAGAAATGCATAAATCTTTCAACCATTCACGAATGCGTGAAAAATTAATTTTTTCTTCGAAATTTTCAGGATAAATCACAGGTTTTTTGATTTTGACACAAATGTAAAAAACTTTCCAAATCATCATGATACGATATGGGTATAACTTATTCTTTCAATATTCGTATAAAGGATTATATATGGTCCATTTTGTATTGTTATATGGAAATAATACAAAATTATTGACCCTTAAACATTACACGGAGATATACATAATGAATGAAGGTTCCCTTCTTACCAATTTTGCGTCGGCCAAAAGATCTTCTCAAGATGAAATAATACGGCAACATCAAATTATTGTAGAAAATGAGGATTTAATCGTTTTCTTAAATAGTGTGGCTTCGATGATTTCCGTTTTAAATACGAATCGTCAGATTGTTTTTGCCAACAAACTTATTTTAAACATGGTAGGTGCTGACGATGTTCACAAGGTGTTAGGAAAACGGCTGGGTGAAATATTTGGTTGTCAACATGCATTTGAAGTAAATGGCTGCGGTACCTCGCCACATTGTTGTGCATGTGGCGCTGTACGTACTATGTTGGCTTGTGTGGATAATAAAGAATCTATCGACGAATGTAGTGTAACCAATGATATGGCAAAGGTAACGTTTGATTTACGGGTTCATTCCACTTATACGCAAGTAAGAGGAGAGAATTTTATCATTTGTTCTTTGTTCGATATCAGTGACGAAAAGCGTCGAGGCGTGATGGAACGTATTTTTTTTCATGACATCATGAATACCATTAATGGCATTAGTGGAATAGCCCAGATACTATCGAAAGTTCCCCCTCAAGAACAAGCTACATATACATCACATCTTACCCGTTTGGTCGATTCGCTGATAGATGAAATTGATTCACATAAAGTGTTGACGTTGGCTGAAAAAGACCAATACGTGAAAAACCAACATGTCATTGATTCGCTGGATTTTATTGCTGAAGAAGTAGAAAACCATCAACAGGCAGCAATATTGGAAACAAAAGAGATCTGCATTGCAAATGATTCTGAAAGTCATACATTTATTTCTGACAAGGTGCTTTTATCCCGTGTGTTATGTAATATGATTAAGAACGCATTGGAAGCAGAACCAGCGGGATCTAAGATTGAAGTTGGTGTACGTAAGGGAAAAGATGAGTCTTTGCATTTTCATGTACGCAACGATAAAGTAATGCAAAAAATGGACAGGTTAAAAGTTTTTAACCGTTCATTTTCAACCAAAGGAAATAACCGCGGTTTGGGAACTTACAGCATGAAACTATTGACCGAAAAATATTTAAATGGTAGTATTGATTTTACCAGTACCCTGGACGAAGGTACCATATTTACTGTCAGGATACCGATGACAGATGCCATCGAAAGCATACATCCACCGCTCAATGGCGAATAAGTGGTTGTTCATCACTTAGTATTCAAAGGGCATTTCAGGAGCACTATTGTGCGATAAATATATAAGTAATTGTACCTGATTGTTCAGCCTCTGCCGTAGTTGATTCGCTAAACCGCGAAATCTCTGCATTACGTTTGGCAGCTTCTATCATACAAGGATCTTGCGAAGATTTTTCATTAATTTTGGCTGATAAGACATAGCCTCTGCGGTTCACCTTAATATCTACAATAACTTTGCCTTCTCCCTGGCACTTATATGCCGGTACAGGTATTGACTTATGCCTCCGGTTAGCTAATTCGTACGATACGGTGGTAGGACCTTTATATATCACCCGTTCTCCCGTTGCCGTTGTTGGAAATTTTTCATCATATATGCGGGCTTCATTTTCGAGTAGTTTATCTTCTTTTTGGGGCACTTCTTCAGGATGATCCTGGAGTGGCTTAGGATCAGTAATATTCATTTCAGTTTTAATATCCTGTACCATCTTATCTATGTTGGCAACAGCCCGATTATCTGCTGTATTGATGGGGATATTGCGAATATTGTATTCTTGCCGCAGATTTTGTATCATTTCCTGAGTACTTTCCTCTTTTGGAAGGGGCTCATCTTCGCGTTGTTCTTCCATGTTCACCTGAGACACATCTATCAAAATTTGATAATCCCGTTGGGTGTATGTATTAATCTTTAAAATAAGAAAAGCCGAAATAATAAATAAATGTATTGCAATGGTCGTCAAAATGCCGATCTGATGCTCTTCCAACCATAAAAACAAGCTGGTAAATCCTTCTGCAATACGGGTTAAAATTTTCATTAATAAGAGAATATACGACAAAAATATTGCCATTGGGCGACATATTTCTTCTCAGCAAGATACAAAAGATATACCGTAATTTTTATACAGGAAAAATACCATTTTGTTTTTGACATCCAAATTTCTCTGCAACTTTACCGATGATGCGTATGAGATATCATTGACGTATATTGCTATATGTCAATTAAGTAGGATAATTTTTTTGTTGCTGTTTCAAACCAAATTATTTGAGTGTCAGGCGCTATCGGTAATCTTGTTTTGAGAAACAAGATATTTACCAAAAATGTATTTGATATAATCAGCGAAATGAAAGCACGCCGTATCGTCTGGGCAAAATAAAAACAATAAAAGTTTTTCAGTGTTATTCATAGATAAATTTTTGTCAATAAATGACGGTATAACGTTCATGTCAGCCGTTTAACCTAATGTTTTTAATAAATAATGTGTATCCATTTAAAAAGATTTCTTTTTGGACTGTTGGGTTTGGTTACTACCACAACATCATATGCCCGTGAATTAACCGATACAGTTGTAACAACGCGGTCCAGTTGTCAAAAAGTAGTACAAATTGTAGAAATTGCTGTTCCTTCTGCCATGATAACTTATGGCGCTATTTCATTTGGAGACAACGGTATCCGGCAATTAGATTACAATATCCAAAATTCAATTGCCCGTCGGGATGCCTTTTGGAACACCCATGTTGCGGATTATCTCCAATTTGCACCTGCAGCAGCAGCTTTTGTCATGAAATTTGCTGGAGTAGAGAGTAAACACAGGCTAAGCGGGATGGCTATCAACTATGCTTTGAGTAATTTATTGATGAGCGGAGCAGTAACCATTACCAAACACGCAACCGGACGCGAACGTCCTGACGGATCAAATAATCAATCTTTTCCATCCGGGCACACAGCAACAGCTTTTGTCGCTGCGGAATTCCTACATCAGGAATTTAACAATCAATCAGTATGGATAAGTGTGGGAGGATATGCAGTAGCATCATTTGTAGGCGTAGTAAGAATTTACAATAACAAACATTGGCTTAGTGACGTAGTAGCAGGTGCTGGAATTGGTATACTTTCTACAAAGGCCGTGTATTGGGTCTATCCATATCTACAAAAACTTGTTTGTAAAAAGGACAAGCATTATCAAACGCTTATTTTTCCGACACGGTTGGACGGAACACCATGTCTGGCACTATGGTGTAATTTTTGAGACTTTTAAATATCAAAATCCTCACTTAACATAAAACCCCCGATAAGTATATCTCACCGGGGGTTTGTATTGATGAAAAATCAAAGGCTATTACTTTTTCATATCGGCCTTCATTTCCTTTTTCAGTTCATCTTTTAATTCTTCTTTCTTTTTTTCATACGTTTTGTATTGAGCATCGGTAAATACACCCTTTAATTCTTTGTCCTTGCTTTCTGCCAAAGATTTCAGGTTTGCTTCTTTCGACTTCTTATCGGCAGTGCTTGCAGCTAATTCATCTACTTTTTGTGCATATTTCAGATTGATCTGATATGCCGATTGGTATTGGGTATCATTCAACGTTAACTCAGTTTTCATCTTATCGGTCAGTTCTTTTGCTCTTTCTTCAGCAGTTTTTTTAGTTGCTTGAGCACTTACTTGTGTTGCGAGAAATAAACAACATAACACACTCATTACAATGGTGAGGCTTAATTGAAACGATTTTGTTTTCATTTTTTTAATAAATTAAATTAGTGATTATTAAATTTTTGGTCATATGAGAACACCATTTTGTAAAAAAAGTTTTACCGGAATATATCTTTTTGTATTCTTGTAGTTGTAAAGAACAAAATGGATAAGTTTATGTCTGCGTTGACACTACAAAAACACAGGGAATTGTTTACATGATGGTGTTTTTGAGGAAGACATGTGAAGCATTTTTACTTCACGTAAAAATATTTCATATAAATTAGTATGATTTTTTCATATAAAAATATATAATCTTTGATCTTTTGATGAAATACTATACAAACAATATTGCATCCTTAGTGTTGTATTTATATGACGCCTTAATTGAACGATATCATGAAAAACATTTTAATATTCCTTATTTCGGTTTTTTCTTTACAACTTTCAGCGCAGGAATTGCTATCGCCCGATGGCAAGTTAAAGTTGATATTTCATATTCGTGATGGAGAAGCGGTATATCAACTCACTTTTAAAGACAAATTTGTAGCAAAACCAAGCCGTTTGGGATTTGAGATCAAAAACGATCCTAAATCCTTGCTGAATGGTTTTGTGATTGCTGGCAGCCAAACCACTACGTTTGATGAAACCTGGCGTCCTGTTTGGGGAGAAGTAAAAGAGATCCGGAATCATTACAATGAGTTGTTGGTTACTTTGCATCAGCAGGAAACCAATCACAAGTTGTCGGTTCGGTTCCGTTTGTTTAACGATGGATTAGGTTTTCGGTACGAGTTTCCGGAACAGGAAAACCTGATTTATTTTGTTATTCACGAGGAACGCACACAATTTGCGATGCCAGGAGACATACAGGCGTATTGGATTCCAGGAGATTATGATACACAGGAATACGATTATACCATTTCCAAACTGTCTGAAATTCGTGGACTATTTGCAGGTGCGGTAACAGATAATGCATCGCAGATGGTGTTTTCTGAAACCGGAGTACAAACCCCGTTGATGCTGAAATCTACCGACGGTCTATATATTAATATTCATGAAGCGGCATTGATCGATTATTCCGCCATGAATCTTGAATTAGACGATCAGAACTTTACATTTGAAACACACCTGACACCCGATGCCAGGGGAGATAAAGGATACATGCAGGCTCCTTGTCATTCTCCCTGGCGGACCATTGTAGTCAGCGACGATGCCAGGGATATACTTTCTTCTAAACTGATTTTGAACTTGAATGAGCCATGCAACATTGAAGACCCTTCGTGGATCCGACCGGTGAAATACATAGGTGTATGGTGGGAAATGATTACGGGGAAAAGTACGTGGGCTTATAGCAATTTGCCCAGTGTACAGTTAGGAGTCACCGACTACTCAAAAGCCAAGCCCAACGGTAAGCATGGAGCCAATAATGATCATGTGAAACGGTATATCGATTTTGCAGCAAAACATGGGTTTGATCAGGTATTGGTTGAAGGTTGGAATATTGGATGGGAAGATTGGTTTGGTCAATCAAAAGACTACGTATTCGATTTTCTTACACCATATCCTGATTTTGATGTGGTCATGTTGCGCGAGTATGCTAAAAGCAAAGGAATACGAATACAAATGCATCATGAAACTTCATCATCTGTCCGCAATTACGAGCGTCATTTGGACAAGGCTTATCAGTTTATGGTGGACAATCGTTATACTGCGGTAAAAAGTGGTTATGTCGGAGATATTATACCTCGTGGAGAACATCATTATGGACAATGGATGGTTAACCATTACCTATATGCTGTGAAAAAGGCTGCAACATATAAAATTATGGTGAATGCGCATGAGGCTGTTCATCCAACTGGTCTGCACCGTACTTATCCAAACTTATTGGCTCAGGAGTCGGCTCGTGGGACAGAATTTCAGGCTTTTGGCGGGAGTAAACTATACCACACCACTATCCTTCCTTTTACCCGCTTAATGGGTGGGCCAATGGATTATACGCCTGGCATTTTCCAGATGGATATCAGCAAATACAACCCTGAAAATACTTCGTGGGTACGTACCACCCTTTGTAATCAATTGGCGCTTTATGTGACGATGTACAGTCCTTTACAAATGGCTGCTGATTTCCCAGAGACTTATGAACAGCATATGGATGCTTTTCAATTTATTAAAGATGTGGCAGTAGATTGGGATGATACCAAAATCCTTGAAGCCGAACCGGGCGAATATATTACAATTGCCCGTAAAGCGAAGGGTAGTGAAACATGGTTTGTTGGCAGTATATCAGGAGAAAACCCGCGTCTTTCATCTATTGATTTTTCGTGGTTAGAACCTGGAAAAAAATACGAGGCTACCATTTATGCGGATGCTAAAGATGCACATTGGAAGCATCATCCAACGGCTTATACGATCAAAACCATCCAAATTAGCCATAAAAGTAAGCTAAAACAACAAGTAGCAGCTGCAGGAGGTTATGCGATATCTATCAAACCGATGAAATAAATGGACAATTTTGCGTGGAGCTTATCCACGCAAAAGGGGCAAATTTACAAATAAGCTGAATATATGAGTATCAAGAAAAATAGAATTGTATTTCTATATAATTGATAATTAAATATTGTACGTTGATTGTTTTCAAACAACTCATTACAAGGTGATTAAAAAATACCACAATGATGACAGAATGTTATGATAGAAGCACTCATTGCTGTAATTTTGATTTCTTAAAGAAAAATAGAGGCAGGTAAAACAAGATGCCAACCAAAGAAAACAGTAATCCACCCATAGTTCCGGCAGCAAGGGCAAACCAGAAGGGTTCCCGGTGCTCACCCAATACAAACGGGATCAGTCCAAGAATGGTAGAGAGAATGGTGAGCATCACTGGTGTTATTTTACCATGTAACGCTTGCATATAAAGACGACGCGATGAACACGGAGAATTTTTTTTCAGGTTGTTGTAATCATTGATAATGTAGATAGCAGCATTGACAGTGAGTCCACTGAGCAATACTAACGCTGCAAATCCGCCTTGGTCGAAATTCAGGTGGAACAAGTAGAAAGTAAGGAATAGTCCGATGAAAGCAAAGGGTACCAAGCTGATGACAGCTAGTGGTTGCCATAGAGACTCGAATAATATCGTGCAAAGTACATACATGACTGCCAGTATCAGTAGAATCAGCCAATAATGTTTCTTTTCCTGCTGCCACCAGCCATACCCGCTAACTACTTCGGCTTTATAGCCCAACGGCAACACTTCGTTTGTTTCCTTTACGATACGTTCGTGCAACTTGCCTCCAAACTTTGCCGATCCGATATAATCGTAGCTCACTGTCATGGTGTATTGTTGATTTTCCTTGCATACGTCCAATTGTTCTGCTTCCTTCACCATGTCGCTTGTTGACGATAGTTTGAGATAAGTATCGCCGGTGTATAACAAGTTGTTGTATAATGACCAACGATCGGTTTCGGCTAGTTGTTTTGC
>JAVBMZ010000107.1:0-13243 GCA_031551935.1 Bacteroidales bacterium | reverse complement strand
GGAAAGTATGCTGATAAGTTCTTCAATCTCTGGGAAAATAGAGTTAAACATGGGTTGTGTAATAAAATTGCTGTCGTGCAATAAATTAATCCAATATCTTGTTTCATTGGCTTCTTTCAGGGCAATATACAATTTATTGATAAAGTCAGATTTGCTTTGTGCAAACCGACTTTCACTCACAAGTGCACCAATAGCGGTTCCGCTATGCAACAGTTGTTTTGATAAAATGTATTCGTTTTTTTCCTTGCTCAAGAACAAATAAGCATTCACAATACGCAAAGCAAATTTGTATGATTTATCAGCAATAACATTCTCTTCTTTCATAGTCAATCGATTTGATTGCAAAATTAACAATTCTTCATTTTTAATTCCTAATTCTTAATTAAAAGTCATGGCTTCAATAGTTGAAACCTCCATCAAACGTCCGTTGCTTATCGTAGTGATATTCACGGTACTTACATTAGGCGGCCTCGTATGTTACAACATGCTCAGTCTCAACCTCCTTCCTAAATTCGATTTACCAATGATCACCGTTGCCACGGTATATCCCGGCGCAGGTGCGTCAGAAGTAGAAACTTCCGTTACCAAGAAAATAGAAGACGCGCTATCGACTTTAGAAAACCTCAAAAAAATAACTTCCACATCGCAAGAAGGCGCATCTATCGTCGTTGTAGAGTTGAACGAAGGCACTGATCCTAACCAGGCTGTGCAGGATGCTCAACGTAAAATCAACGCCATCAAGTCCGATTTGCCTTCAGAAATTTTAGACCCGAGTATCGACAAGATTTCCATCGACGAAATGCCGATTATGGAAGTAGCTGTCGGCTCAACTTTGCCGTCGACTGAGTTCTACAAGTTGGTGGAAGACCGTATACAGCCGCGTTTAGCCAAGTTATCCGGCGTGGGAGCCATTAACCTGGTGGGCGGTACCGAACGCGAAATCAAGGTGAATATCGACCCTGAGAAGCTACGTGCCTACAACCTGTCGATTTTACAGGTATTGCAAGCCGTGCAGACAGCCAATATGGAAATACCCGCGGGGAATATCGAAAATGCTGAAGCTGTGTATTCGGTGCGCTTAGCTGCCAAATTCGCTTCGCTGGACGAGTTGCGCAATACGGTGATCATGACCACAAATGACGGCGGTAAAGTGAAAATATTGGATGTTGCTGAAGTAGAAGACGGCGTTGCCGAACAAAAGCTCATCAACCGTATTGATGGGCGCGATGCCATCGGCTTGTCCATCCAAAAACAAACCGACGCCAATGCAGTACGTGTAGCCGACCTTGCCAAGAAGGAACTGGCCGCTATGGAAACAGAATATGCCGACGCGAACCTCACATTCGACATCGCTACTGATAGTTCCATATTTACACGGGCTTCGGCCAATGCAGTAGTAGTCGATCTTTTCTTAGCCATCATCATCGTGGCTTTCGTTTGCTTCATCTTCCTGCACAATGTACGCAGCGCCATGATTGTAATGATTGCCGTGCCGTTGTCCATCGTTCCCGCATTCATCGTGATGTATGCACTCGGTTATTCACTGAACATGATGTCGTTGATGGCGCTATCGTTGGTGGTAGGTATTCTCGTTGACGACTCTATTGTGGTGATTGAAAACATGTTCCGCCACATGGAAATGGGTAAATCGCGTCGCAAAGCTGCTATCGATGGTTGTAAGCAAATCATGTTTACCTGTATGGCTATTACATTAGTGATCGTTGTTGTATTTTTCCCATTGGCTATCACCGGTGGATTGATCGGCAATATCCTCAAGGAATTCTCCATACCTATTATCGTGGCCACGATGTGTAGTCTTTTAGTTTCGTTCACACTGACCCCTTTGATGATGTCACGCTTCGGCAAGCTTTCGGCCGAAAACCGCAAAACCCTCTCCGGTCGTTTCTCGCATGCGGTGGAATCTGCTTTCGAGTCGTTGAAAAACTGGTACGGACGTGTATTGGCTGGTAGTTTCCGTTACAAGACGTTGATTTTGGTCGCTGTATTGGTCCTGTTTATCGGTTCGGTGGCTCTTTTCCCGGCCGGATTAATCGGTATTGCTTTCACGCCGGCCACCGACCAGGGCGAGTTTGTAGTCAAGATGGATATGAATCCGCAAATGACCACTTATCAAAACAACCTGATAACAATGCAGGCCGAAGCCATCCTTCGCGGCAAGCCCGAAGTGGAACGCATCTATACCAATGTTGGCTCATCGGGTTCGATGGTGGCCAGCACAGCCAAAAACAATGCAACAAGCATTTCCGTAAAGATGGTGGACAAGAAACAGCGTAAGATTGGCGTAGATGAGTTTGCCGAACAGGTAAAGAACGAAATCATGACCATCCCCGGCGTACGTGCCCGTGTTAGTGTAGGCGGACTGAGCGGTGGCGGTAGCGAGCCGATACAGTTAGTGGTACAGGGTTCCGATTTCGAAAAGGTGGAAAGCACCGCAGCCATGTTGCTGGATATTATCCGCCACACGCCCGGCGCCACCGATGTCAAGTATTCGACCGACGACCCACGCCAGGAAGTGCAGGTGAAGCTCGACCGCGAAAAAATGGCTGAACTGGGACTTTCTGTAACTGATGTAGGTTCGACCCTGCGTGTAGCTCTCAACGGTAACAATGACTCAAAGTACCGCGAAGGTAACTATGAGTACGATATCAATATCCGCGTGGATAATTTCGACCGCACACAACCTTCGGATGTTGAAAAACTTACATTCCTCAACAAGCGTGGTGAACTGATTGAATTGAAGCAGTTTGCCAACGTGAGCTATGGACTCGGCCCCTCAGTACTCGAACGTACCGACCGTATTTCGTCTATCACCGTGAAGGCAAACGTGGTTGGCCGTCCTTCGGGAACTGTTGGGCAAGAAGTTAAAGCCGCTTTCGCAGGAAAAGTGCCCGCTGGCGTCACCATCAAAGAAGGTGGTTCAATGGAACAGCAAGCCAGTGCCTTCGGCAGTCTCGCCTTCGCTTTCGTAGCCGCTATCGTACTGATATACCTAATTATGGTCGCATTGTATGACTCGTTGCTTGACCCCGTAGTAGTGCTTTTCTCCATCCCGTTATCGATGATCGGTGCTTTCCTTGCACTGGCCCTCACCATGAACGACTTGAACATATTCAGTATCATCGGATTAATTGTACTCATCGGGCTGGTAGCCAAAAACGCGATCATGTTGGTAGATTTCACCAACCACATGCGCGACCAAGGCATGGATACTATATCAGCTTTAGTGGAAGCCGGTAAAGAACGTTTACGTCCTATCCTGATGACCACCTTCGCCATGATCTTTGGTATGCTACCCATTGCATTAGCTGCTGGCGATGGCGCCGAAATGAAAAATGGCATGGCATGGGTGATTATCGGCGGATTGACCAGTTCAATGATCCTAACACTGGTGGTTGTTCCCGTCATATATTACCTTTTTGACCGCGCAACAGCTCGCTTTCGTCGCCTACGCCATAATCGCGCTGTAGAATTAGTGAAAACCAAATTATTGACTGACGCCGAAGACGTTGAAAATGTTCCAGCAATTTAATAAAAAGACCTCCAATGTTTTTAATATCCTTGGAGGTCTTAAAAATTTTTAAAAACATACTGAATGGTATGTTTTTTGTATACAAATAAATGAATGTTCATTCATAAAGTAAAAATAATATTTAACCATTTAAAAATATAGCCATGAGTGAAGATGAAAAGTACGCCAAGCTACTCGCTTTGAGCATCATTTACGAAAAAGACGAACATGTCAGAAAACCATTTCTTGAACGGATTGTGTGTCAACCGAAGGATTTCTCCAAATTGCTTTATGAAATCAACCACGAAGAGTTCCGCGAATGGATGGTGTCTATAAAAGATATTATTTGTCGCCCATTCTGGAAACAATAGATAAAAAGGAATCGTCGTACAAATTCCGCCTTTAAACGAGAAAAGGCAGGTTTTTACAGATAAACTATTCCGGGCTCTGTAAGATAGGAACACTTTTACACCAAATTATAAAAGTAAAAAATGAATACAGAAGAAAAAGAAGTAAAAATACTCACTTTGAGCATGATATATGAAAAGGAGGAAACAGTGAGATGGCCATTTCTCGAAAAGATCTCCTGTCTTCCCGAAGAATTAGCAGAGTTACTTCACGATATTTATTACCGTGATTTTCACGAATGGGTAGTTTCAGTAGCTCCCATAATTTGTAGGAATTATTAGTTGGTTATATTATTATTCGAATATAATATCTGTCATGTTAGACACGTTTTTATTTTGACGACGCGTGTTCGAAAACGATATAAAATAGGTTTAGATTGTTGAATTTGGGGAGGCTTGGTCAATTTCAAGATTGACCGGCCGGTGGATGGTTCATCCGGTAGACAAAAGATCTGCCGGGTGTTTCCGCCGAATAACCAAACATCAAAACAAAAAACAGGAAAAGTAATGGATCAAGAAAGTAATATTGTTATTTCATCAAAAAAAGGACGTTTGGGCAATCCGGAAGAGCCTGGAACCAAGTTAATCATGTTCAGCATGGAAGGCGAACAAATTGTAGGGGTACATGAAGAAGTTGCTACTGGAGAAGATACGCATGCTTTATTAAAATGGTTCTCATTAAAAGGTATCAATCGATTATATGTGTCCACCATTAGCCCACTTTTGCGTCAAGCGTTAGACAGTTTGGGTATTATTGTCATGCAAAAAGACGAAGTGGAAGATGATGTTTTTTATAACCGCTTCATATTTGATTAGATAGACATTAACATATTTTCGAATAGTTTGTTTATCAATATTAACCTTTGGATCGCTGAACTAATCTTATCTCATCATATATGATCAATACAAATAAAAAGATACTTATATTTAAAACCTCACTCATTTCAAATCAAGAAGTGGAACATATCAGTTCATTACTGAACGATGATCCGCTGATTGATGATTGGAATGTCGACCTCGAAGACTGCGATAAAGTCTTACGGGTAGAGTGTTACGGCCTGAACGAAGAGGATATCGTAGGAATATTGCATCAGGCAGGCATCAAGGCCGAGGAACTAACCAATTAAAAGAAAGATTTTATAGCATTCATCAAAAGAGGGGCAATATTGCCCCTCTTTTGATGAATCATTCTTCTGATTATAAATTCTCATCAACTAAGTACTTACAAAAAACTTATATTTGCACAAAATATTGATGAGTGAATTTTCGGGTAACAGATTGGGATAAAGAAAGTGACGCACGGTGCGGGATTATCTCCACTGGGCATGGTGAAATAGAAACACCTATTTTTATGCCCGTAGGGACTCAAGGAACCGTAAAAGGCATCAACCAACGAGATTTATCCGACGATGCTCAAGCACAGATTATTCTTGGGAATACCTATCACTTATTCTTACGCCCTGGGTTGGATATTTTACAAGGAGCAGGAGGGTTACATCGTTTTATTGGATGGAAACACCCTATCTTAACGGATAGTGGTGGATTTCAGGTTTTTTCATTATCCGATATCCGGAAATTAAAGGAAGACGGTGCTGAGTTCCGTTCGCATATTGATGGTGCCAAACATTTTTTCACGCCTGAACGTGTAGTAGATATCCAACGGATAATCGGCGCTGACATTATGATGGCTTTCGATGAGTGTACACCCTATCCCGCCGATTTTAAATACGCCAAATCATCAATGGAACGTACGCTTCGGTGGATGGAACGTGGATTAAGTCAATTCCATGCCACAGAACCAACATACGATTACGAACAGGTCTTTTTCCCTATTGTGCAGGGTAGCATTTATCCAGAATTACGCCGAAAATCTGCTGAGAGGACAGCTGAAACTGGTTGTCCGGGTAATGCAATCGGAGGATTAGCCGTAGGCGAACCGGTACAACAAATGTACGAAATGATACATACCGTAAATGGTATCCTCCCCAAAGATAAACCCCGTTATCTGATGGGTGTCGGCACACCGGTAAACATATTAGAATCCATAGCGCTTGGTGTGGACATGTTCGACTGTGTCATGCCAACACGCAACGGACGCAACGGTTCCATTTTCACTCGTAACGGCCAGATCAATATCAAAAACGAAAAATGGAAAAATGATTATTCGCCCATCGAAGAAGACGGTGCATCTTTTGTAGATAACATGTTCTCAAAAGCCTATCTACGACATCTGATTATTTCAAAAGAGATATTGGGCGCACAAATCTCCAGCCTTCATAATATAGCATTCTATTTGTGGTTAGTAAGAGAAGCCCGGATAAAAATAAAAGAGGGGACATTTGGTATTTGGAAAAAAGAAATGGTAGAAAGATTATCGAAAAAACTATGAATGGCTTTCGTAAATTATTGTTAGGCAGGTTGGATTGGTATATTATCAGAAAGTTCCTTGGAACATTCTTTTTTGCTATGTTGCTGATCATTGTCATTGTAATTGTTTTTGACATTTCCGAAAAAATAGATGATTTTATAGATAAAAAAGCACCATTAAGTGCTATTATTTTCGACTACTACGTCAATTTTGTTCCCTATTTTATCACTATGTTCAGTTCGCTGTTTATTTTTATTGCCGTCATATTTTTTACTTCCAAGATGGCTTACAACAGCGAAATTATCGCCATATTAAGTAGTGGTATTAGTTTCCGAAGATTTCTTTATCCATATTTTATTAGTTCGTGTTTTCTTGTCGCATTCACCTTCCTGTTAAATGATGTTATCATCCCTCCGGCTAATAGAAAAAGACTGGAGTTTGAAGAAACGTATATTAGAAAACCCGTC
This sequence comes from Bacteroidales bacterium, assembly GCA_031551935.1. GTDB lineage: Bacteria > Bacteroidota > Bacteroidia > Bacteroidales > UBA4181 > JAIRLS01. The sequence goes on along the minus strand of JAVBMZ010000107.1, from coordinate 6,472 downwards.
ACATATTTGCATCAAAACGTACATAAACAATTGGAACCCGGTTTGTATGTATACCTGGAATCATTTAGTACTTCCTCCGAACAAGCTTATAAGTTTTCCATGGAAAGATATGAGGATGACAAGATGATTTCCAAGTTAATGTCCGAAAGAGCTATTTGGGATAAAACAAAAGAAAAGTGGATCGTACGAAATTATTATATTCGAGATATCGACTCATTGGACAACGAAACCCTCACCATAGGCGAAAGCATTGACACCACTATCAATCTCAATCCCAGCGAATTCAAACGGCGCGATAATTTTACAGAACAAATGAACATGAAGGAATTGAAAGAATTGATCAATGAACAAAGAATGCAAGGTGCTGATAACCTCAATCAATTTATCGTCGACCTGAACGAGCGCGTTGCCAGACCATTTTCTACATTCATACTCACCTTAATAGGTGTAAGCTTATCCACACGTAAAGTACGAGGTGGCATTGGCATACATGTTGCCATTGGCATTGTCATTTGTTTCTTATATATCTTATTCATGCAATTTTCATCAGAGTTTGCCACAAAAGGTAATCTTAGTCCGGTTCTGGCAGCCTGGATACCAAATATTCTATTTGGTATTGTCGGCATTATTTTATATCGATTAGCCCCGAAATAATATCGAAAAACAAACATTTTTTACATTTTGAGATTTTTTTTGTCTAAAATCACTTTTTTTATAAAAATATATTACATTTGCAGATGTGTTATATAACACAAAAAATATTAAAATGACGTATAATTCTCTCATCCTTAGCCACATTGTGGTGGTGGTCATTGGTTAAAAACTAATGTGAGGATGGCGTATTGACATAATCGTAAAAACAAAAAAAACCCTTCTCGCATCAAGTGAGAGGGGTTTTTTAGTTAAAGACCCTTTATCCCGATTAAGATAAAGGAAGGAAGAAATAGATGAAAATAAAATAGAAATTCTAAGTTATATGAGCGAATATAAAATTCCATTACGTAGTGCTACCAGCACACAAGGACGCCGGATGGCCGGCGCCCGAAGCCTTTGGCGTGCCAACGGCATGAAAGCCGAACAAATTGGTCAACCTATTATTGCCATAGTCAACTCATTCACACAGTTCGTGCCGGGACATGTACATTTGCATGAAATCGGACAGTTTGTAAAATCCGAAATTGAAAAACTGGGTTGCTTTGCTGCTGAGTTTAATACTATTGCCATCGACGATGGTATTGCCATGGGACACGATGGCATGTTATATTCGTTGCCTTCGCGCGACCTTATTGCCGACAGCGTAGAATACATGTGCAATGCCCACCAGGCCGACGCAATGATTTGCATCAGCAATTGTGACAAAATCACGCCAGGTATGTTGATGGCCGCCATGCGCCTGAATATACCTGCGATATTTGTGTCAGGTGGACCAATGGAGGCTGGAAAACTTGGAGATGGATTCTACGATCTGATTGATGTAATGGTAAAAGCCGCAGATGATAATGTAAGTGATGCAGATGTCCGCGCCCTTGAGGTGTCCGCCTGTCCTACCTGTGGATCATGTTCGGGGATGTTCACCGCTAATTCGATGAACTGTCTTAACGAAGCTATTGGTCTTGCACTGCCTGGAAATGGGACAATCGTGGCCACACATGTCAACCGCAAACAGTTGTTCAAAGATGCTGCTAAACTGATTGTTGAAAACGCATACAAATATTACCGGGATGGCGATGAAAGCATTCTCCCGCGCAATATCGGTACACGCGAGGCATTTCTTAATGCCATGACGCTCGATATTGCTATGGGCGGATCATCGAATACAGTATTGCATCTCTTAGCTATAGCTCAGGAAGCCGGCATCAATTTCAACATGGGAGATATTGATATGCTTTCGCGGAAAACACCCTGCCTTTGTAAAGTGGCACCCAACACGCAAAAATATCATATTGAGGACGTGAATCGTGCCGGCGGAATTATCGCCATCATGGGTGAATTGGCACGCGCCGGCCTGATAGATATTTCTGTCAACCGCGCGGATGGAATAACTTTGGCTACAGCCATTGAACAGTTTGACATCATTAGTACAAAGGTGACCCATGAGGCATTATTTAAATACAAATCGGCACCAGCCAGACGTTTTAATCTTGTCATGGCCTCTCAAGATACCTATTATCCTGAGCTGGATAAAGACCGCACCAATGGTTGTATTCGTGATATGGCGCATGCTTATACCAAGGATGGCGGGTTGGCTATTTTGAAGGGTAATATTGCGCAGGACGGTTGCGTCATCAAAACGGCAGGCGTAGATGAAAGTCTGATGTATTTCAAAGGTCCAGCCAAAGTATTTGATTCGCAAGAATCTGCTTGTGAAGGTATCTTGGGCGGAAAAGTCGTAGCGGGTGACGTGGTGGTCATCACACATGAAGGCCCCAAAGGTGGACCGGGTATGCAAGAAATGCTTTATCCCACATCGTACATCAAGTCCAAACACTTGGGTAAGGAATGCGCTTTGATCACCGATGGACGTTTTTCCGGTGGTACCTCAGGTTTATCTATTGGGCATGTATCACCCGAAGCAGCTGCAGGAGGTAATATCGGCTTACTCCGAGACGGCGATTTAATAGAAATCAATATTCCTGAACGCACGATTAATGTATTGCTGAGTGAAGAAGTATTGGTTAAACGCCGTGATGAAGAACTGTCACGTGGCAATGAAGCTTTTTCTCCGCCACATCGTCAACGCCAAGTTTCTAAGGCTCTGAAAGCATATGCTTCAATGGTTAGTTCAGCGGATAAAGGAGCCATAAGGATCATAAAATAGTAACAAAATAATAAACCATATGTCAGAAAAACACATTACAGGTTCCGAGGCACTGATGCGCTCGTTAATCAACGAAGGGGTCGATACAATATTCGGATATCCGGGAGGCGCTATCATGCCCGTATTCGATGCATTGTATGATTACAAGAAGCAACTGAACCATATACTTGTGCGTCACGAACAAGGCGCTACACATGCAGCACAAGGTTATGCAAGAGTATCCGGACGGACAGGTGTGGTGTTGATTACCTCGGGTCCAGCCGCCACTAATGCCATTACAGGCATTGCTGATGCTATGATTGACAGTACTCCAATAGTAGTTATTACAGGACAAGTGACCTCATCGTTACTTGGCACCGATGCTTTTCAGGAAACTGATGTGGTAGGCATCACACAACCGATTACCAAGTGGGCATACCAGATACGTTCTGCAGAAGACGTGGCATGGGCAGTTGCACAAGCATTTTATATTGCTTCCACAGGACGTCCTGGACCGGTAGTACTCGACTTTACCAAAGATGCGCAAGTTGAAAAGATAAATTTCAAACCACAAAAGGTCACACATATCCGTAGTTATATTCCTGTTCCCGAAATAGAACCGGAAGCTATAGGTGAAGCAGCACATATCATCAACGAAGCCAAAAAACCTCTGGCTTTGGTGGGACAGGGAGTTATCATTGGGAATGCTGAAGAAGAATTGCTGGCTTTCTTGCATAAGGCAGATATTCCTGCAGCTTCGACTATACTTGGATTATCAGCACTTCCGTCCGACGATCCACTCAACGTAGGAATGCTTGGTATGCATGGCAACATTGCTCCCAATCTCAAAACAAACGAATGCGATGTATTGATAGCTATTGGAATGCGCTTTGATGATCGTGTGACCGGTGATCTGAAGACCTATGCCAAACAGGCTAAAATTATCCATTTTGATATTGACCCAGCCGAGATCGGTAAAAATGTGAAACCAACAGTGGCAGTTCTGGGTAATGCGAAAGAAACACTTGCTGCCGTTACCCGTCTACTAAAAGAAAACAGACATCCAGAGTGGCGCGAAGGATTCAAACCACTTTATGACAAGGAAATGGAAAAGGTCATCAAAGCCGAACTTTACCCTACGGAAGGTCCCATCAAAATGGGCGAAGTAGTGAACAAAGTGACCGAAGCAACAAATAATGACGCCATCATGGTAACCGACGTAGGACAGAACCAAATGATGGGCGTACGTTATTTCAGGTACAGACAAACGCGCAGTGCCGTAACTTCCGGAGGACTGGGAACAATGGGCTTTGGGCTTCCGGCAGCTATCGGAGCTAAGTTTGGTGCGCCCGACCGTACCGTATGTCTCTTTGTTGGCGATGGCGGCATGCAAATGACCATACAGGAGCTGGGAACTATCATGCAATCAGGCATTGAAGTGAAAATAATCTTGCTGAATAACAGTTATTTAGGAATGGTCCGCCAATGGCAGGAGTTGTTCCACCAAAAACGATATTCCGAGACACCAATGCTCAATCCTGATTTTATCAAAATCGCTGAAGCATACCGTATTCCCGGAAGAAAAGTGACAGAACGAACCGAACTTGATGCAGCTATTGCCGAAATGCTGAACACCAAAGGTTCATATCTACTTGAGGTAACCGTCGAAAAGAAAGGTATGGTGTATCCGATGACTCCAGCGGGAACCTGTGTTACCAATATTATGTTAGGAGACGAATAAATCAGATTCCTGATTCAAAGATTCAAAATTCCACCATTGGAGATGTATCTTTGAATTTGGAATCATGGAATTTTTGAATTTTGAATTGAATTATTGCCATGGAAAACAAGACATTATATACGATCACCATTTTTTCGGAAAATACAGTTGGTTTGCTCAATCAAATCACCATTATTTTCACACGCCGTCGGTTGAATATCGAGACGCTCTCCGTCTCTCCGTCAGCTATCGAAGGTATCCATAAGTTCACCATCACGGCCTTTTCCGATCCCGATACCATCGAAAAAGTAGTGAAACAAATTGACAAGCGCGTGGGCATCATCAAGGCATACTGCAACACCAACGAAGGACTGGTTCACCAGGAAATCGCCATGTACAAGGTGTCAACCGATAAGCTTCTGCAACTCGGTTCCATCGAGGATATCGTGAGCCGCTACAATGCACACGTAGTTGAAATGACTAAGGATTTTACCGTGTTCTCAAAAACAGGTCATTATGCCGACACGCAGGCGATGTTCAAGGAGCTGAGCGAACGGGTGGGTGTACTGCAATTCATCCGCTCGGGGCGTGTGGCCATCACCAGGGAAAAAGTGGAACGGCTGAGCGATATGCTGTCTGTGATGGAAGAAAAGGTAAAAAGAGACAATGTGGCCGGGCTGTAGGAAAGACAGATGATATAAAATATTATTCATACTTTTGTGGCACTGAAATATTTCCACAAAAAGGAAAGGAGTATATACAATACTTTATAAATAAAGCAAATAATAAAATTAATCAATAAATTTTTATAAACAAATGGCAAAAATAAATTTTGGCGGAGTAGTAGAAGATGTGGTAACACGCGAAGAATTTCCGGTAAGCAAAGCTCGTGAAATATTAAAAAACGAAACCATCGCAGTGATAGGTTATGGCGTACAAGGACCTGCCCAGTCACTCAATATGCGTGACAATGGTTTTAGCGTTATCATCGGCCAGGCCCCCGAATTCAAGGCTGACTGGGATAGGGCGGTCGCTGACGGCTGGGTGCCCGGAAAAACTCTCTTCCCTATAGAGGAAGCAGCTAAAAAAGCAACCATCATACAATATCTAGTTTCCGATGCAGCACAACGCACCTTATGGCCAGTGCTGAAACCCTGTTTGAACAAAGGCGATGCTTTATATTTCTCGCACGGTTTCTCTATCACCTACAAGGACCAAACAGGTGTAATTCCTCCAGCAGACGTCGATGTAATTTTAGTAGCCCCTAAAGGATCAGGCACCAGTGTTCGTCGTAATTTCCTGGCCGGTACGGGCATCAACTCAAGCTATGCTGTTTTTCAAGATGCAACAGGACGGGCATTAGAACGCACATTGGCCGTCGGTATTGCCATTGGTTCAGGTTATTTATTTCCTACAACTTTCGAACAAGAAGTATACAGCGACCTTACCGGCGAACGTGGCGTATTAATGGGTGCTTTAGCAGGTATCATGGATGCCCAATATAAAGTACTGCGCGATAACGGGCATAGCCCCAGCGAAGCATTTAATGAAACAGTGGAAGAATTGACTCAAAGCCTTATCCGCCTGGTAGACGAAAATGGGATGGATTGGATGTACAGCAATTGTTCGGCAACCGCACAACGTGGCGCCCTGGACTGGAGACCTCGCTTTGCAACAGCTGTAATGCCTGTATTTGAAGACTTATACGCCCGTGTAAAAGATGGTCGCGAATGTAAACGCGTACTTGACTCTACTGGTGGCCCTAACTATAAGGCAGAACTGGAAAAAGAATTAAAGGAATTGCGTGAATCTGAGTTGTGGCAAGCTGGTGCCCAGGTTCGTAAATTACGCCCAGGAAAATAATCAATCGTTTTTGGTAAAAATTCTATTTGAGCCGAGTCGGAAGTCGACATAAGGCATCCAAATTAATTTTCGATATAACAACGAATCATCTT
>JAVBMZ010000073.1:0-47504 GCA_031551935.1 Bacteroidales bacterium | reverse complement strand
ACAGGGAATAGTTTGAATCACGATGAGATGATAAAGACCATTAAAGGATTCGAAGGAATAGTTGTGTTGGACGAGGCATATATTGATTTTGCAGCACAATCCTCTATGTTAAGCGAATTGAAGGACTATCCCAACCTGATTGTTTTGCAAACTTTTTCGAAAGCGTGGGGTCGTGCAGCTGCCCGTCTAGGAATGGCTTTCGCCCACCCGGAGATCGTCCGTATCATGAATAAGGTCAAATACCCATACAATGTCAATCAACTGACCCAGGATTATGCATTACAATTGCTCGCTAAATCTGATCGTGTCAAAGATTGGGTAAAAATATTATTGCAGGAACGGGACAGACTTCAAGCCCAATTGGCCAATACACCTTGTGTGGAAAAAGCATATCCGACAGATGCCAATTTTATCCTCATCAGAGTTTCTGATGCCAATGCCATTTACCAATACCTGGTAAAAAAGGGCGTCATTGTGCGTAACAGAAACGCCATATCGCTTTGCGGTAATTGCCTTAGAATTACCGTAGGGACTCCTGCGGAAAACGACGCATTCCTAGAAGCCTTAAGTAATATTTGAATCCATGATTTTTACCATACCATACCGTATGGTATGGTAAATTATTCGACATTCACTCAAATCAAATTCCTCCTGCTGCATATATCATATGAGTTTTGCCGAAAGCTGGATAGATATTTCACATTAACCGAAAGAAATATATACTTAACCTACTTTGCACCAGACAGTAAACTTCTAATAGCATTGCGAACTTTTTCCAAATTTGACGCTATGGTGCCAAAATTACGGTATTCTTCTTGTGTATATTGATTCGGTTGATCTATAGTGAAATCAAAATTAACATCACCTTCAGCCATTTTTGAGATATTTTTGGCTAATTTTTCTACTTCTTTTTTACTGTATTCCGACTTATATGTTGCTTCCGAAATATTTGAAACTACTTCAATATGCCCAATATTATTACCATTCCTGTCCTTAATATAGCTTGCAGAAGTTGTAAAAATTTCATTTCCTACGTTGAACGTACTTTTTCCTTTACTGCATTTCAAATATTCAATACCACAATTTTCATTTTGGCAAATATCAACTCCCCAAACACTACCACAATTTTTACCAATCACTTCTTCCCTGGTTTTTCCAAGAATTGACAATGCCGCTTTATTCAAGAAAGTTACATTTTTATGCATGTCGGTCACTGAGACGGGTGTTTCATTAAAGGCATCAAGTAAGGCTTCATACCAATAAACTTTATCTTTAAATTCTTCCCCGGCAGCCACCATTTTTTTCATGTTTGCCAAAGCATCGTTCAATTCGGTTTCGCGACGACGCATTTCTTCCTGCGTGGCTTGCATTTCCTCCATATTTTGACGAAGCTCCTCCTCCTGGTTAGCCATTTCCTCCGATTGCAGTTTCGATCGTTCCAACAACTGCTGTGTGGTCAGATTCGTTTTTACCGTAGACAATGTTGAAGCAATACTCTCTGATACTTTTTCTACAAAAGCGATCTGGTATTCTTCAAATGCTTCAAAAGACGCTAACTCGATGACCCCATATATCTGTTCGTTGACCTTCAATGGCGTGATCAACAATGCTTTTGGTGTATTGCCACCCAAACCAGAGGTGATTTCCATATAATTTGGGGGAAGAGTAGTCATATAAATAGACGCTCCTTCAAGATAACAAGTACCTGTCAATCCTTCGCCCAATTCGACATGTTTTTGTGCAAACTTTTTGCGATCATAGGCATAACATGCCGTCAGTTCTAAGTATTTATGTTGCGCATCCGCATCATTCAATACAAATAAACCGCCTTGATTAGCATCCAAATATTTAACCATTTCTGAAATGACAATGGATGATAAAGCTTCCAAATTGTTATTGTTGAGTCTAAGCAGCTCTCCCATCTTAGCCAAACCCTCGGTCGCCCAATTACGTCTACGCTCTTCCTCTTGCCGTATTTCAGCTTCCTTCTTTGCCGCTTGCAAGTTAGAACGCATGTCCAATAAGGCATTTCCCAACACATCTCCATCGCCCAATGTCGTATATTCCCAGTGAAAATCACCTTTACCAATAGCGTCAGCAAAAGTAGCCGTAGAAGCCATATTGTTTGATAAAATATCCACATAAGCAGCCACAGAATCATCGTCATACTGGTATGTATGTTGGCTATCTGACTGCACAATTTCTCCTTTTGCAAGCTTTTTTAATCGTTCTGTCAATTCACCCGGCTCAACTCCTAACTGTTGTTTGATGGAACGGGCAATATATACAATGAGCAGAATAAACAGTACAAAACCGCCGGCCATAATCACGATCTGCATAATACGCAAATGTGTTACTGTTTTTAGCACGGTAGTTTTATCTAATACAATGGCAATAGACCAATTGGCAACTGTTGTCGGACTATAAGCAATAAAACTCTCTTTCTCATCTACTTCATTGACATATTCACTAAAACCATTTTGGCCTTCCATCATTCTTGTAGCGATAAGTGCCAGTTCATGGTTATTCATCGATTTCGACACGTCGCTAATATGGTTATTCAATATGTAGTCTTTGTTTGGATGGGCGATGTACATACCGGTAGCCCTGTCAATGATAAACGCATATAACCGTTCTCCTTCGCCCGCTATATAACTATCCAACCATTCCAATGCAATATCGCCAGTCATCACGCCAAGCAACTGATGAGTTTCGTCAGTATATACAGGTACAGAATAGGTTACCATCAAAGCATCTCCACCACCTTCATCAAAATACGGATCGCTCCATGTAGGGTGTTTCGCCTTTACAGGTTGTGTATACCAAAGTTCTTGTTCGTAATCATAACTATCAACCAAGTCACTGGCGTCGAGTATATTTTTCGGAGCACGATATACATATGGTGAACGTTTGCCATATCCGGCTTCCGGGTTAAGAGCGAATGTAGAACCGTAAATATTAGGATTAACTTTAATCGTCTGGCTTATCAAATGGTGTACTGTCGAATTATGTTCCAAATCGATCATTTTCATGGCTTCACCCATTACATCTACAGCCGATGATACGCCAAGAGTTAATTTATCAATTTCATTTGCTGCCAATTGAGCTTTAGTAGTTGCATCCTGATGAATACTCCCCATATATGCATCAGAAAGATATACATAACTGTATATAATGCTGGCGGCCATTACTAAAAAAATACATAGGGTAAAAGGAATGATCATCCTGGAAGTTACGCCTAATTTTGAGAAGATAGATTTCATACCAACATGTGTTATCAAGTTTGTCGCTATTATTACATATACGTAGCTCTATGGTAAAAGTTTCAAAATCCGCTGTAAAGGCCGATATAGATGAAAAATGATCCAAAATGCTATCACAAAATCATATTTTTGAAAAATACTGATCCAATGTTCAAGAAAAAAAAACATTATATGAACGTATTTTCTAAATTTTATTTATTTTTGACCTTGTAATAGCATCACAACTATTACTGCAATAATTAAAATGATGGCTACAAATGAAAACGAACGTAAAAACAATAATGAAAATCATACTACATCTTATGATGATGTATGGTTGTGTATTTCTTTGCCATGCAGGCAACGATAATTATCCGTTAGGTGCCCGTTCTGCCGGAATGGCAACGACATCAGTAGCAATGGCGGACATCTGGTCATCGACCAACAACCAGGCTGGCTTAGGTTATTTAGAACAAGCCACTGCCGCCTTGTATTATGAAAACAGACTGAATGTCAAAAACTTGTCGATACAGGCTGGTGTCTTTGCTGTTCCTATCAAATCAACTACCATTGGTTTGAACTACCGCTATTTTGGATATTCAAAATATAACGAATCGAAATTCGGATTAGCTGTAGCCAAAAAATTAGGTGAAAAATTCTCGTTAGGTGTTCAAATGGACTATTTCCATACACATTTTGCTGCGGATTATGGAAATTTTGGCTCTTTATGTGCTGAAATTGGTTTGTTGTGCGAACCCGTCGACCATCTGATAATCGGAGCACATGTATTCAATATGCCGCAAAGCAAGCAAAAGGCTAATCCAAGTGAGCGAATACCCACCATCATGCGGTTTGGTGTGGGGTATACCATTCAAGAAAAAGCGTTCATCAGCATAGAAACAGAAAAAGATCTACGAATGGATGCCGTTTTCAAAGGTGGTTTGGAATTTATGCCGATAGAAAAATTGCACTTACGTTGTGGCGTTTCTACAGGATGGACATGTCAATATGCTTTTGGACTCGGTTATTCGTGGAAAAGCTTTACCGTTGATTTGGCTTTTAGCCATCATAAATTTCTGGGTTACAATCCTCATATTGCCATCATTGCAAAATTGTGAATCCATGTACAGAAAGGCCATATTTTCACAAGGTGTCAGACTTTGCAGGTATTTGAAACGATCTTGCGTATTTCATTGTGCAAAAATTGCTAAAGCCTTGAGGATAAAACACACATGTATCTACATGATTTATCTGCTATGCTCGATAGAAATAATGGCGCAGAAAGATATGGAAGATGACCATCTTTTGCGTTCGTTATTGACTGATATTGCTGCTCAAAGTGAAGAAGAACAAGATTTAGAACAAATGCTCGAAATGATGGAAGATTTAACCGAAAATCCCGTTTACATCAACCAAGCAAATTTTGAGGATTTGGCACGAATAACTTGGCTTACGGAATTTCAAATCAACAGCTTATTGGAACATATTAAAAAGCAAGGTCCTATATTATCATATTACGAAATTGCTTATTTATATGGATTTACACCCGAATTGGCACAAATTTTAGTACCATTCATTTCTCTAGAAAAGAAACCGGAATCAAATATCAAACCTGGACGTGCGCTTCGTTATGGTAAGAACAGGATAATCACAGGAACACAAACTGTATTACAAAAACAGGAAGGATATTTGCGTCCCGATTCTGTGACTAACAGGTATCTAGGGAGTCCTGTCAAAGCATATGTACGCTATTCGTTCAATTATGGGAACCAGTTATATTTTGGCATCACTGCCGAAAAAGATGCAGGAGAAACTATGTTCCGTGGAAATAATCCGTATGGGTTCGATTTTTACTCAGCCCATTTTCAACTGAATACCAATGGATGGTTGAAAACGTTAACGTTGGGCGATTATCGAGCCGATTTTGGACAAGGATTGATCTTGTGGTCTGGATTCAGTTATGGTAAAAGCGCTATGTTGCTGAACGCTATGCGTTATAATGCCGGATTACGAAAATACAGTTCTACTGACGAAAACCGTTTCATGCGAGGAATAGGAGCTACTTTTCGAATGCATCTTCTGGACGTGAGCATGTTTTATTCACGTAAAGCTATCGACGCAACGATTATGACAAAGAATGATGACGGAAAGGTCATTGCCATTTCATCTTTCCCAACCAATGGCTATCACCGTACGCCAAATGAGATAACACAAAAAGATGCGGTGATGGAACAAATCGTAGGGACGAATATTGCTATGACACGCGCCAATTATCATATTGGGGCAACAGCCGTTTATTACGAATACGACGCAATATTGACTCCACATACCTATCTATACAATCATTTTGCTTTTTCAGGCAATTCAAACAGCAATTACAGCATTGATTTCCGTTTTCGCTTAGGCGATGCTATCTTCTATGGCGAACAAGCATTGAGTCAAAATGGGGCTTCCGGATCTCTTTATGGCATACAGATGCTCATCAACGAACATTTTGGCGCAAATCTTCTGTACCGCAGATATGCAAAGAATTTTCATGCCTTATACGGAAATTCATTAGGCGAAAATTCGCACAATAACAATGAGGAAGGTTTTTATGTAGGTTGGAACTGGAATCCCGGAGGTCAATGGCGTTTCTCATCCTATTGGGATATTTTTCGTTTCCCATGGTTGCGTTACCGATCTTACGCACCATCATATGGACAAGAAACCATGTTGCAGGCTGATTATATTCCTTCACGCAACACCAAAATATATCTTCAAGCGCGCTACAAAGAAAAAGATGAAAATGCCTCAGAGGTGGTGACCAGTACCATCACCGCTGTCCGAACAACATCGGCAAAAATGGTATTTTCCCATCAGATAGCCGATGGGTTCGATATAGGGAATCACCTGGAAATTAAAAATTACCGGAAAGAAAACGTTTCAAGCAATGGATATTTCATTGCCCAAGATGCATCTATAACATTACATACCTTCAAACGCTATCCTTTACGTATCACCTTGAGATATGCACTTTTCGACACAGAAGATTACAACTCGCGTATTTACTCGTTCGAAAACGATATGTTGTACGCTTTTAGTATTCCTGCATTTTATGACCAGGGAACGAGATTATACCTGTTGCTGAAATATTCGTTAGGAAAACATATTGATTTACGGTTCAAATATGCAACAACACATTATACCAACAAGGATGTGATTGGCAGTGGACTAAATACAATACAAGGTGACCGTTATTCCGAGGTAAAAGCGCAAGTAGTATGCAAGTTCTAAAAATCCAAGCTCATGGAAAAATAGAAAACATTCGGCAATATAATTCCGTTTTCGACGCCCCAAGCCCAGTCAAATCGCATAAAGTAGCCAAGCAATTGCGCCCGTAAGCCAAAACCATACCCAAATACGATGGGATCCCGTCCGGTTTCGATGGTCACTGTTACTCCCCCACCCTCGTTAGTAATTACATCGTAATCGTAAGCATTCTTTTTTGCAAATGGCGACACACCTGACCAAGCCGAACCTACATCAAAAAATCCCACCAACTGCAAACTTGACCAGAAGTTAGATAAAGGATATCTCGAAAAATACTGGATAAACGGCCATCGTATTTCATTATTCAACAATGCAAAATTGTTTCCATTGCGGATGTTTTGTATGAATCCGCGCATATCTGTCGCTAAGGTTTGGTATGCGTATCGTTCCTGACGGTCAACACGGACAGACGCATCATACACCGGTTTATTCGTGAAAAAAGTAATCCAATTGTCGACGCTTCCCAAATAGTAAAGAAGGCGGCTACGCCCGAATGAAGAGCTTGCCGCAAAACGGCTGGCCCAAATCAGATTCCGATGTAACACCTGATAATGACGGAAATCTGCACCAAGGACAAACAAGTCTGATGTTTCGTCATATAATTGCCAATATGTTTCGCCGAAAATTTTATACCTCCATCCACTGGGAATATTCACTCCAATTTTACGAGTATTATCAAATATAGCCTCTAATTTCAGTCCCGCCCATATACGGTGATACCCATCCATCGTACGGGTCAATTGATTGCTATTATCGGTAAGGAATACCGTACGATCATCGCGGAAGGAAACAGTCCCTTTAAGCGCAAAAGTTTGCGTGAAAGGATAACGAAGCGAATAAAACAGCTCGTGTGTATGGGTCTTTATCGGATAATAGGTTTGATATTCGTCCACAGCATAATTCTGATATGCCTGGCGATGGAAGATGATCTGCCTATCCAATCGTCTTTTCAGGTTTTCAAAGCTGAGTAAATACTCATTACTGTCGAAATCAAGGCCAAATCGCACACCGCCGATGATCTTATAATCTTCGAAAAGGTCATTGGTACCCAGTTTAAACAACAGGTTGAATCCCGGGTTGTAATACACTGCCCCACCCGTGTATGTCTGGTATGATGCTTCGAGAAAACTAAAATCGACCTGCGAGACCAAATAATTCGGATAGAAAGCTGTTTGATAAATACGTATCTTGTTACGTTCTGCCTTGATAGAATCATCTTCTAACTGAAAATCGGTCAATTCAAGATCATTCTGGTAAAATTGCAATTTTTCCACCTCAAATACATAGCGATAGATATTCACCTTATCCATATCGAATTTAATCGTATCTCCTTCAGGTGTTAATATGTTCCCATTTGGAAGGAGTACTGCTGGAACAGCTGCTTGTGCAATGCGTGCCAAACTATCTGTAGCCCGGTATTTTTTTACAATTTCCTCCCTATATGCTGTTACCGGAAGCGTATCTGGCACATTTGGCTCGATAATCGGACTTTGGTACATGTTGTACCGCTCCTTATTCCGGAATAGGGTTACACTCTGATCTGTCCCGGGATTGATATCATGATCCAGAATATTGCGCGAATAGTTCGTCAATGGCTTTGCATTGGTTGTATAACGATAATGAACCGCTGTGTCGATAAAGCTGATAACACTATCGAAAGAAGTAACATAACGATTAATCACTCCGCTTTGGTCGCTTAGAAAAGCATAACGATTCCTATCCAATTCCATAGGATCCGTTTGATTTGCATACGGGGCACTGGCGAGTGGCATCAAGATAGACGGTTTACGAAGGTAATCGTATACAAACAAACTCTTATTGGGCGACAAACGACGCATCGTTGCCCCTTCGTAGCGAATGGAATCATCACTGCGGTTAGAAGAAAAGATGATTTTCGTGCCATTTTCGATGAATTTCGGGTTCATGTCGTCGGCCAAATCATCGGTAATAGCCTGATTAGAACCCGATGCTAAGGTATGTACATATATATCAGACCGACCAAACCGATATGCCGACATCACTATTTTACCCCCGTCAGGTGAAAAATCAACAGCAAATATTTTTTCAAAATAAAGCAAGTTTCGTGTGTTATATTCTTTGTTCGGGACATCATAAAAAGTCATTTTTACCCCGCCTTTCTCCTCATAAATGAACAAGAGAATATCTCCTGAAGGATGCCAGGCCAATACAGGGTATGAATAGTCTTGTATTTGTTCCAGTTTATGCTCATGTTTGAAAATACGTTTCTGTTTCCCCGTCTCCAAATCGCGTAACCAAATGCGATATTGCCCCATGTCATTAGTCACATAAGCCAAATAACGGCCATTAGGACTAATTTTCATTTTGTCATAAACACGATACTTTTTAGGCTTTTTCACGATGGGTGCAACTTCAGGATACGGGTTGGCATCTTCTTCTGCATAAAGGTTGGTATAATATTCCAACCATTCTTTGGTCAAACCTTTCAGGTCTGTACCCAGCACAGCCATAAAACCGCTCTTAACATTTCTGTTGAGACGGGTAATATACACGATGTTAGACACTACCGCTATTCCATACGTTTTTTCGATGAACCGCCAAAACGAATGCCCAGCCCATATGGCATCATCTCCTGTAAGACGGGTAAATTGGTCGTATTTCTTACTGACAATACCGTTTTTGATTTTGTCATCTAAGTCCACGCTCCACGGTTCGGCCATATATGAAACCAATCCTTCCCGAAACCATACAGGAGTATTGATCGTAGCTGAGTTAGTCATATTGGTTCGCAAAGCGCTACCATAAATCATTTCATTAACAATGATTTCAGCCATAGCCGCGCTAATCTGCTTTTTGAAGGCATTGTGGTCACCCTCAAAATACAGGAAAACTTTATTGTCAATAATACGGGTTACACCGCCTGTATTATATTCATCAATGCCTGTTACCAAGCCAATGTTACCTTGCCTGAAGTCTGTTAACTTGTTGTATACAATGAAAATAATACGTTTTTCGATGATATAATCGAAAAGACTTTCCATCCGATCCAGCTCAGGTCCGGCAACCGATTCGGCATACAGCGCCAATTCGTTTCCATCCTGATTAAAATAAATATCAAACCGTTCAAAACGATAGTAAGACCAATAAAAATCGTTGTACTGAACCCTGTTTTTGCCAAAAGTCATTTGATGTCCGTTATAAAATTGTCCAAATACATGACTATTTTCCATACCAAATAGTAAGAAAAGGGCAATAATTATCTTTAAGCTTTTGATTCTCAAAAACAGATTCATCCGTTATGATGGTCTACGATATATCTAAACACGCAAATTTACACGCTTTTTATCAAAAAACAACTTTATCACGAGGTGATCGGGGCAACCGCATCAAATTTTATTTTCTCCCAGATTATCATCCGGTTAGCAGCGTTGATACCATGTTACTTCATCTACGGCAAGAAAAGAGAAGCAATTGATCATTATTTTTAATTCAAATATTTTTTTGAAGATAAGAATTTTACTACACTACACCATTCCGTATGGTGAAAAAATAGCTATTGTTGACAATTTTATAGCGATTTTTAGCTATATAATAGCGAAATATTGCTACTATATTGTTGTTTTTAGCTATTTTATAGCGGAATTTAGCTATTTTTCATTTTGGATTTATCTAAATGTTACCATCACTTTTCAACATCATTAATAGACTTGATAGCGTTTTATAACGGCTTCGATCTGGCCAATGAGAATGTAAAAGTGGTGCCTTCACCCAACACAGAAGACACCGAAATTGTCTGCCCATGCGCCTCTACAATATGCTTTACAATGGCTAGTCCTAAACCTGTACCGCCTTGCTCCCGCGAACGACCCTTATCACAACGGTAAAATCGCTCAAAAATGCGTTTGCGATCTTTCTCGGCAATGCCAATTCCATTATCGGTCACAGAAATCCATACTAAATGGTCTCTTTCAAGAAACGAGACATGCGTTATCCCATTTTTACGTCCATACTTAATCGAATTTACCATCAGATTGTCCATCACCTCTACAATGCGCTTTCTATCCGCATAAACCCGTACCGGTCTCTGTTCAACTTCCAATTCTATTCTAGCTTCTTTAGCCACCATTTCTTCCATTTCGAATACTTCTTCCACCAATTGCCATAGATCAAACGATTCATACTCCAGCTGAAGTTCGCCAGATTCCAACCGAGCAATGGATTCCAAATCTTCAACAATGTGGATCATCCTATTGATGCTTTTTTCACTACGTTCCAAATAGAGCCGGTTAACCGATTTATCCTCCAAACCACCATCCAGCAAGGTGAGAATATATCCTTGAATGTTAAAAATAGGCGTTTTGAGTTCATGAGATACATTTCCCAGAAATTCCCTGCGGTATTTCTCCATTTGTTTTAGTTGATCGATTTCCGAAGCTTTATTCTGGTTCCATTCCATCAAATCTTTTTTGATATTCGACAGAATATCCTGTTTACCAGACAACATAGATAACTCTTTCTCGGAAAGACGTCCACTATTCAGCAGATGATATAGTGAATGAAATTGCTGCAACATGAACCGTCTGAGAAATACGATAACAATGGCCACCACAAGTACAAGATACAACACAATCGCCCCTATTTTTACCCACGTACCAGATGGTTCCCAATAGGTTAATGACCAAACTAAAGCTACCATCAGCAGACTGCTGAATAATGCGATACAAACGGCGATACGAACGACAAATCCAAGGTACATGTATACAATCGATAATAAATGATGAACTAACTTTGCAAAAAATAATTACGTTAACTTATCTCATGCTGCATACCAGCGAATTATAAACAAAAGTATCACCAATAAATCAACATTAGCTGTGTTTTCTCTTGTTTTGTATGTTTTAATCAGCTGTTTGATAACAAAGATACTGTTTTTTATTTTCCAAATGAAGATCTGAACAGAATTGATACATTGCTCCGCTTTCGCCATTGTTTTTGTTTGACACAGGTATATGGCGATTGATGATCATCGCAAACACGCAACCATCATATCTTTCATCCAATAGAAATAACATCCGGATGATCACAATGGGAAGAGATACCAAAAAAAGCATGAGTAATGTGGAATAGCCAAATTAACATTTGTTGTCTTCGAATACCCCTTGATTTATTGGGGCACCCAATCATTTCTTTGGTTTTTCTTTGGGCAATTGGGCAAATATGAAAGCTGTAATGGCAGAAATCACCCCAATACAAATGAATGATGCATGAAAAGCAAACAGAGGGTGGACATCATGTTGTATGCTCGAAACATTGCGAAAAAGTGCTAATAGCGCCGCTGCAACAGCAACACCCAAACTCATGGTAAAGATGGTCACCATAGATAACAAACTGTTGCTGCTACTTGCCTGAGCATCTTCCACATCTTTCAAAGTAAGCGTATTCATAGCGGTAAACTGTAATGAATTGGCTCCTCCCATAATGAACAGTTGTAGAAGGATAAGCCATAGTGGTTCGGATCCAGACAAGAAGCTAAAACTAACCAAAACGATTCCTATGATAATCGTATTCCACATCAAAGTATTACGATAACCGATTTGATGAATCAAATTAACACCCACTCTCTTCACCAATATCCCTGAAATAGCAGCAGGTAACAACATCAACCCTGATTTTATCGGGGAATAACCCAGGCCGACCTGAAAAAACAGCGGCAACAAGAATGGACTTCCACTGATACCTATTCTTGAGAAAAAATTACCCAAAATACCCACCCGATAGGTGATGACATTGAATAAGTTTAAGGGGAAAAGAGCATCTTTTTTATGTGATGCATGTAGCCAATAACACGCAATAAATACTAATCCAATGATGATAAGCAGCATAGCCGTAGCTTGCCGCATTCCAAGTTCAACTACGCCGTCCAATGCGTATGATACGGCAACCATACCGAAAGCAATCATCAAAAAGCCACTGATGTCAAAATGCTTCAGTTTCGGAGGCCGAAAATCATCCATATAAATGGCCGACAAAATAAACCCGACTGTTCCCACCGGTATATTGATCAGAAAAATCCAATGCCATGAAAATGATTGTGACAACCAACCTCCCAAAGTGGGACCTAACAAAGGCCCAACCAATCCCGGAACGGTAACAAAACTCATTGCTTTCAGAAATTTCTCATGAGGGAAGGCTTTCAGGACAGCCAAACGACCCACAGGTTGTAGCATAGCTCCTCCCATTCCTTGGATAATGCGAGAAATGATCAATTGTGTCAGGTTATGAGAGGCAGCACAAAAAAGAGAACCCAATGTGAAAAGAAATATAGATAACAGATAAATTTTCCGGGTGCCGAACCTGTCGGCCAACCAACCACTAGCCGGCGTCAATATGGCCATCATCAACGCATATGAAACGACCACTGATTGCATTTGCAAAGGACTTTCACCTAAACTTTTAGCCATACTGGGTATAGCAGTATTGACAATGGTGGTATCCAACGTTTGCATGAAAAAACCAATGGCAACCAACCATAACAATACTCCATGTGACTTTTCTCTAGACATATTTCTAAAACGTAAGGCACTCCATGATTGTTTAGCCAGCAGATGATTCATTGATATTTAATCATATAATGAAATGCTGACTAATCTGGTAACACATAAAATATTGTAGATGTAAAAATGAATATTTTATTACATAGAGCAGTCATGCAATCTAAAACTTATCAAAATATGGTAAAGCATAAAGGAGTATCGAAAATTAGCCGTTCATACAGAACACACAATACATATGTATCTTTCAATGAAACTTTTGGGAATAACATATATATTCACAAAAAATGGATTACAATATCAATAAATGCTTTGTTCGCATTAAAACTATTTCAATAGAACTATAAAGTAAAAATTATTTTTATAAAATATTTATACACGTAATAACTTTTTTTATAAAATCTATACAATTCTCCATATATTTTTGTAGCAGATAAGTAACGGCCAACACACAATTGTGTTATTACTTGAATAATTAGTTAAATAATTTTAAAATTGATTAGTTATGACTGCCTTGGAATTTAATTATCAATTAGTAGGGCTTGAAAAAATTTTAACTCGTTTCGCATTAAAATTGACAGCCAATAAAGAAGATGCCAAAGATTTGCTGCAAGACACTTTTTTGAGAGCACTCACGTATCATGAACAGTTTGAAGACTCTACCAACTTGAAAGCATGGACTTCAACGATCATGAAAAACACATTTATCAATAATTATCGTAAGAATATGCGAAGGAATACTTTTAACGACGACACCAAAGATTCGTTTTTCCTCAGTCAGCAAACGGGTGCATCCAATATTGAACCTGATGTTGTCCTTCAGGAAAAGGAAATTAACAAGTTTATCGATAGTTTAGATGGTGGATTGAAAGTCCCCTTTAGGATGCATACGCAAGGTTATAAATATAAAGAAATAGCCGATACGTTAGGATTGAAAATTGGGACCGTGAAAAGTAGGATTTTTTTCACACGTAAAAAATTAGCCAGTTCCTTGCAAGACTATCATTAAAACGGTGTTTTGATGGTTTCAAATCCGTATTGTCGGTAAAATTTGATATGAATCTAATAAAAAGGTAATGCGATGCCTTGTTGTATATCCTGCCAAAAACAAGTTTCCGTTTAGAATGGATAAAAACTTGATGGTGCAGCTTGTGTATTCGGCAGAATTCGTCGAATACACAAGACATTTCGACTAAAAATTAGCTCGACCCAAAAAAGGCATCCATTTTTACCAACACCTTTTTCACAGAACATTAAAACGGGAACCGTAAATGAACGATGATGCTCTAATATTAATCGCAGATGACGAAGCGCCTATCCGGCATCTGTTAACCATTGCTCTGGGAGCAAATGGATATAAGATCATTGAATCATCTACCGGAAAAGAAACGCTAATCACGACTGCTGAACACAGTCCCGATTTGATTATTCTCGATTTAGGTCTACCTGATATGGATGGGATGGATGTATTGAAACACCTAAGAGAGTGGTATTTCAACCCAATAGTAATACTATCTGCGCGTAACACAGAAGAAGACATTGTCCATGCATTGGATGATGGCGCTAACGATTATCTGACAAAACCTTTCCGTGCTGGCGAATTAATGGCGCGCATACGTACAGCTATTCGTCAAAACCGGATAAAAGAAAATTCTTCCATGATTGAGATAGGCGATCTCAGCATCGACATCATCAACCATACTGCTAAGAAAAACGATAAAATTCTCAAACTCACTTCTACCGAATTTTCTATGCTTGCTATGTTTGCTCAAAATCAAGGACGCGTGCTCACACATCAATACATTCTTAAAGAAATATGGGGAAACGGTTATCTGGAACAAAGCCAATATTTACGAGTGTATGTAGCTCAATTAAGAAAGAAAATTGAAGATAATCCTTCCAAACCGACCTTACTGATTACCGAGTCGGGCATTGGTTACCGATTTGGGATGTAGACTCGTGATTCTTAATATACAAAATGCGCACCTCCACCCCTGCCAACGTTATTTAACGTTTAATGCTTGTAGCATGCGGGCAACATATTTTCCTATAATATCAAACTCAAGATTAACTATCGTACCACGTTTAATTTGATGGAAATTGGTTATTTCGTATGTATAAGGAATAATGGCTACTTGAAAAGAATCCTTTTGCGAATTAACCACTGTCAAGCTCACTCCATTGACTGCAATAGAACCTTTTTCAACGGTAAGATTACCTTTTGACGGATCATAACGAAAAGTAAAATACCAGCTTCCATTGGCCTCTTCCACCGACACACATTCAGCTGTCTGGTCAACGTGCCCTTGCACCATATGACCGTCAAGACGATCATTGAGCAGCATACTACGTTCGACATTCACTTTATCTCCCACGTGTAACAAGCCAAGATTCGATTTAATAAGCGTTTCCTTGATGGCTGTGACTGTATAGGTTTTATCGGTTTTTTTCACTACCGTAAGACATACGCCATTGTGTGAAACACTTTGATCTATCTTAAGCTCATTGACGAACGAACATTCCATCGTAATGTGCAGGTTATCCTGCTCTTTTTCAAGCGCAACCACCTTTGCTGCTTCTTCAACAATTCCTGAAAACATAACATTAATATTTTTAGTCTACTACATCATACAAGTATGAATTATTATCTCTCAACCGCACCACATTGTCTTTGTCTGCACTAAGCGTATATTTTGAAACCTCATTTTCAGTTCCGGCTGCTTGATTGTCTATTTTGATCTTCTTCCGGATATAGGCCGGCGTATTCTCTAATTCCTCTATATTGGCATTTTCATCGACAATAGAAGGTATAGACCTTGGGCGCTCTACCATTTCGGTAGCAGTTTCTGTTGGTACTCCCCATTCTATTTTGCCCTGTGAAGACATCGTCGATTTCTCCCGCACTTCGAAAACAGTGGATGTGGCCGATGCATCTCCTGAAGAACCGACCGAAGTTTTAAGTGTCGTTTTTCCGGGAAGATCATCAACAGGCAATGGTATTCTTTCTTTTTCCGGTTTGTAGATAATCTCTAATTCAGGAAAACAATTGGTCGGGAAATCGGTAGCCACAATAGTAACACATACGGCATCACCAAGCGCTTCGTCATTACCGGTACCCCAAATCATGGACGCATTTTTGGCAGAACGAGTGACATAGTCTGTGATTTCAATCAACTCGTCCATAGTCACTTCATTTTCGCCTATTCCCGATGTAATGTTCAGCAAGATACGCCGTGCACCGGTGATATCATTATTATTCAGCAAAGGTGAATTCAAAGCCGCTTCAACAGCTTCCCGAGCACGATTGGCTCCTGTAGAAGTCGCAGAGCCCATGACAGTAATGCCTCCATTACTCATAATGGTGCTCACGTCAGCAAAATCCACATTTACATCTCCGGGAAGGGTTATTAATTCAGCAATACCCTTAGCAGCCATCGTCAATACATTATCGGCTTTCGAAAAAGCTTCGCGGATCTTCAAATTACCATACATTTCGCGTAATTTCTCATTATTGATGATCAACAATGAATCTACGTGATCTTTCAACTCATTAATCCCTTCAATCGCTTGCCTAAACCGCTGAGAGCCCTCAAAGCGAAATGGGATCGTTACGATGGCCACCGTCAATATCCCCAACTCTTTGGCGATTTTTGCAATGACCGGCGCAGCACCTGTACCAGTGCCACCGCCCATTCCGGCCGTAACAAACACCATTTTGGTGCCAGTATTCAATACATCGCGAATCTCATCAAGGGAATCCAAAGCAGCTTCGCGACCTACTTCAGGTTTATTGCCTGCGCCTAATCCTTCGGTTTTGCTTTTTCCCAACTGGATTTTCACAGGAACCGGACTTTTCTCCAATGCTTGTGCATCAGTGTTGCATATCACAAAATTCACATTATGGATACCTTGTTGGTACATATAGGTCACAGCGTTTCCGCCGCCGCCGCCCACACCGACCACTTTAATGATGGATGATTTGTTTTCCGGCCATTCGATGGATAAATCGTCTATTACCATAGCTATTTGTTTTTAAGGTTTTACTATTAATCTATTTTCTACCATGCGGATAGTATATTGTTGCAGAAAGGCTTTTATCTTCTGTTCCAGATCATACTGGACTTCCGGTAATTTTCCTGCAAGGTTATCCGACATATCGGTACGTATCTGATACAAGCCTGTTGTTTTCTGTCCGTCAAACATCAATACATATTGATGGGTATATAACTGATAATATCCGTTGGTATAGTTGACAGCAAATCTATCAGGGGTCTTGTTCACATCAAACCCGAAAGCAAAATATGATTGATCATAACCCAAATACCCCAATATGGTAGGCATAATATCGATCTGCTGGGCGATGTTCTGTTCATATTTTTTCAAACTCCCATCGGGTCTATAGAAGAGTATCGGTACGGAATACATTTCGGGAGCAGTCTTATATTCCTCATGCACAACTCCATTGATATGATCAGCGACCAACACAAACAAAGTGTTATCATACCAAGGTTGCCGGGACGCAGTTTCAAAAAAACGTTTCAACGCATAATCCGAATAACGGATACATTTATGTATGGGTAGCGGACCTTCCTCAAAAACGTTCTCATAACGGGCAGGTACTTTAAAGGGATGATGCGAACTCACTGTAAACAAGGTGTTCAAAAATGGTTGTTGCATCATGGATATTTCCTTGGCAGTATACTGTAAAAATTCCTCGTCCCAAATACCCCAAATGCCGTCATAATCGGCATTGTTGCCATATTCGGACATGCCATAATAACGGTCAATCCCAATGATTTTACAAAATGCCATATAGCCCATCGCTCCGTTAGGATGCCCACAGAAAAACGCCGTTTGATAACCTTTGTCCTTCAATAAATGAGGCAACGCCTGTATGGTATTATCAAAATGTGGCGATAGGACAAACGGTTCAGGTATAGCAGGGATACTCACCAATGCAGATGTGATGGCATCAATGGATTTTCCTCCGTTTCCATACGAATATTCGAATGTGAGGCTTTGCGCCGCCAATGAATCTAAAAATGGCGTATACCCTTTATAAGTACCATCCTCCAAATTTTTGTTGAAAAATCCCCAATGCTCTTTGGCAAAACTCTCCAGGATAATTACCATCACATTCATGTTATTGAATACGGCGCTATCAGCAGGTTGATGGATAGGCGTATAAATATGTTCCATAGCCTGTTCATCATCAAAATAATACAGTGGGGTAATACCTTTACGCTCAATGGTTTTGTATAACGAAAAAGGTGTATTGAGCACCAATGGGATATCAATGGCCGATTGTACATATTGCCCCGCATTGCTAAGCGTGATAGGACGTAAACTATGCCGCACACCTCCCCGGAAACCGATAATCATTATTCCAATGCCTAAGGCTAAACCTATACAACAAATGGGATAATACAAAAACGGATTTCGAAGAATGATGGATGATTTGTCAACCGGTCGTCCGTAGCACCATACCATCAGCGCTATCAGGCCGATAAAGAACAATACTAAATACCAGTTCTCGACGAAAGCATTTGAAAAAATACCACCGATATTTTCGCCATGAGAAAATTCCCTGAAAATATCGAATGTTGTGCGGCGCATAGTAAACCTGAAATACACCGTATCCATGCAATTCGCAGCCAAAGCAATACCATTCGTGATGAAGTATACATATTTCCCTACTGTCTGATATATTCGATGATACCGAAACCTAAAAGGAATCAGAAACATGAGAATATACAAGATGTTGGTATATAAAATCGCCGTTGTATCAAAACGCAAGCCTCCAACAAATATGGTCATCAATTGTCCAAAGGTGCGTTCACGGTACAAATCAATATTATACCAATAAAACACCAACCGGCACAAGGTAAACAAGAGGTAAATGACCAATATCCTCTTGATTAATTGCACATGGAGGTTACCTTTCAAAAACTGGTATATTTTCTTTACCGATTGGGTCATACAATAGGATACAAAATTATGGCAAGTTATTATCAATGCATCAGCATCTTCAACTTGCGATATTACATTTCACTGTCGGGCATATCAAAATAACCGCCAATAGCCTCTTTGATTTTTTCCAGAGAAAGCCGCCCTGGTTTGCGCTCCTTTTTCGGCTCTTTATGCTTCGATTTTTCACGGACATCCACATCATCATTTTCTGATGTTGACCTTTCGACGGTAAAAGGAATTTCTTTTTCGGGGAGTTCTTGTGTTTTTTTAGCTTCCCAATATTCATCTTCATGTGCGTCCATATATTCAAATCCTTTCATCAGCAAACCGACCCCGGTTGCATAACAAGGTTCGTTGATATTGTCCGACTCACCTGTCAAATGTTCGCCCGGATAACCAATACGCACATCCAAACCGGTCCGGTAATGAAACAATTGCTTCAAGTACTTGAGCATAGCTCCGCCGCCTGTAATGACAATCCCGGAACCCAACTTATCAGCACAACCTGAATTTTCGACATGAAACATGATGGCATCAATAATTTCTTCCATGCGCGATTGGATAATATGCGCCAAATTCCGAAATGAAATTTCTTTCGGCTCACGTCCTGGCACCTTGGCTGGAATGACAATCACTTTGTTTTCTTCAGCCGCTTCACTAAGCGCCATACCAAATTGCACTTTTACTTCTTCGGCAACTTGTTCGCTCAATCCGCAAGCGTCTTTGATATCCTTGGTGACTACGTAACCTCCAAAAGGAATCACCGCAGAATGACGCAACACATTTTCATAAAATATGGCCACATCGGTAGTTCCACCGCCGAGATCTACCAATGCTACGCCGGATTCACGTTCTTCATCGTACAAGACAGCATCAGCCGACGCCAACGGTTCAAGAATCACTTCTTTGATAGTCAAACCCGTTTGGTGGACACATTTCCTGATACGTTTGATAGAGTCGATGTTTCCAACCACAATATTAAAGTTGGCTTCAAGCCGCTTACCAAGCATCCCGATCGGGTTGAAAATATCTGTTTCATTATCCACAATATAGCTTTGAGGTAAAATATGGATAATTTCCTTCCCTTCTTCCAAAGCAATATTGTTGGCATCCCTTTTCAATTGCTCGATATCTTCTATCGTGATGCTATCATCATAAGACGCACGGTTGATATAGTTACGGCTCTTCATGATGCGTATGTGTTGTCCGGCAATGCCGACAAACACCTCGGAAAAGATGACACCAGTGCGCTTTTGTAAATCGACAATGGTATCTCTTACCACATTAGAGGCTTCTTCAGGATTCAGCACTTCGCCGCGCCTGATACCCTTAGAATCGGAACGGGTAAACCCGATGATCTCCAATTTCTTATTCTCGTTACGTTTTCCCAGAAGGGTTACAATCTTAGTCGTGCCGACATCTATCGCGGCAACGTATTGAGGCATGCTTTCCATATTGTTTTTATTGATTGATATGTTTGTCTATTATAATATTTTTATCACTTCTACTCTATTTCATCAAATTCTATCTTCTCGTGCAAACTATTTGCCCTTCATATTTTAAATTAATAACATCATATGTATTCCATCCTTTCACATTTAACCCATTGCGGTACAACGATTCAAGACGGGAAAACTTGTCGTCCGCCCTGTCGAAAGCGCCAAAAACAATTACGTGCGCCCCAACACGTGGGATCAATTCAAAATCACCATCTTCATTAACATAAACTTGCTGGATTTGTGCCTTCCAGAACTTATCATCATTGATATAATTCGCCAAATAGAACAATTCGCGTATGATACTCCTTTTTTCCGGTGGCGTATCCTCTTTCAACACATTAAAGCCTTGTTGCCCTGGCGCACGCTGATTAATGTAGCCATTGGCTACCAAAACATGGGCACTGTAACGGCTTGAATGCTTCAATGCTTCGCCTCGCTCGTCAAGATAATAACTTTCTCCGTAACGGTTCATGATACGCAACACAGGGATACGCTGTTCAACATTGATACACAACTTCCCGTCGATGGTTTTGTACACTTCGGAACGGTTTACCGGCGCATAACCATCCAAACGCTGTTCTATTTTTTGTGTATTGATGCTATCAAATAGTCTACCCGTCAGCTTTTGGGTGCGATTGTCCACCATTTGGGAAATATCAGCCGCAGTCACAAATCGGCTGCGTGCGCTATCGGTCACCACCACTTCCACGCCGGTACATATCAAACCATGCCTACGGTCGGATACAAATCCTAAAGCGAAGAAAAAGTAAGCTGCCATCGCCAACCAGAACAATATGTTCAGAAACCGCTTCATTTAGATATTTTCCAATAAATATTCATACGCTGGTACTATTTTGACCTGTTGTTCACCTTGCGCATAAGTGCCTTTATCACGAAAAGTCACCATCCATCCCTTATCTACGCCAAAAGAGTCCATTGCCGCCTTCAACCCCTTCTGCTCACGGGCCGTATTTTCCGGATTCAATTCGTAACAAACCTGCACCAACTGCTTTACCTGCCCGTTTTTCATGACCACAAAATCACATTCGCACCCGTTTTCACTAAAATAATACAAATCGTACCCTGTACGCTTCAGGTGCCCATAAATGCAATTCTCCAACAAATATCCTTTATCCTTTGTGAATAATGTCGATGCTACCCGAATGAATCCCGGATCGACCACATAGATCTTCCGGGGGTTTATCATTTGAGACTTCAGCGAATGGCTAAATTTTGGCAGGAAGTGGACTAAATATGTTTGTTCTATGTATGAAAAATACTCCAATACTGTCACCGTCGTCTTGATAGAAAGAATTTGCTTCAATTTCGAAGCAGTGACAAGATTACCCACATGCGACATCAAATACGATACCAAACGTTTCAATGAACTGACATCCCTGACACCATGCCGGACAATAATATCCCTATGGATGATATCGTTAAATAAAGCAGACCACACATTGGGATTCCCAGTCTTAAGATATTCGGGAAAACCGCCTTGATCCAAGTACTGTACCAGTGAATGTGTGCCTTTTTTTAATACTTTATATTGCAGGAATTCGCGATATGAAAACGGGAAAAGCTCTTTAGAAATGTATTTTTCTGCCAATTTTGCTCCCGGAGCCTGATTCAACCATGAAGCGTTCGAATTGGTGCATACCACGCAGAATCCCTCGTCAAGTTTTTTGCCAACATACAATTCCCATGATGCTACCACCTGTATTTCTTCAAAGAACAACACACGTTTACGTGAATCACGAATGACCATATCTAATGACTGAAAATCAGACCATTCAAAATCCGACAATCTAAAATCTTCAAAATGTAGATAAAAAGCATCCTGTCGCTTTTTGGTCAACCATTGGGACAATAAAACACTTTTTCCACCTTGCCGAACACCCGAAACAACCAACGCCCGTGAAGTGATGTCGGGCAAGTCGGCCAGTTTTTCACGCAACAAGCCTGTATCGCGGAGTTTGATATTCAATCTCTGCTCGTCGGCAACTTGCTTTAAAACTGACAATGGTACCATTTTTCAAATTTAGATGGCACAAATATATATATTAATTTATTATTAACATATATAATTACCCATTAATAATCATCATTATCATCTATTACAAATAAATAATTATATTTATTTATAATAGATTTATTTTTTAATTTAAAACATCTAATTATATCAATTACTAATATTTTATTTTATATATTATTAATATGCAAAATGATTTATTTGAAATATCAAAAATACAATATTAATAACATATAAACTATTCATCCATTTTTGTTTTTAACCACTCTTCAATAGGCCGTACCAACGTATCAATGTCACCGGCTCCCATGGTCAATAACACGTCTATTTTCTTGTTCTCAAGAACGTCGATAAGTTCGTTTTTAGAACACAAACATTTATCCTGAATGGACACTTTATCCAATATCATTTGCGACGTGACTCCTGCAATAGGCTTTTCACGTGCCGGATAAATATCAAGCAATATCAAAGCATCCAGCAGGCTGAGACTTTTTGCAAATCCGTCGGCAAAATCACGGGTACGGCTATATAAATGCGGTTGGAAAATACCTGTAATGCGTCTTCGCGGATACAAGCTACGGACAGAGTCAATGGTGAAACGCAGCTCCTCCGGATGATGTGCATAATCGTCAATATATACCACTTTGTCTGTACGGACACGATAATCGAACCGACGCTGTACACCTTCAAAGGAGGCAATACCTGCTTTTATCTTATCTTCCCCTGCTCCAAGCAAACAGGTCACAGCAATGGCTGCAACACTATTTTCCACGTTAACCAATCCGGGCACGCCGATAGGTACACGACGAATCGTACCGGATGGAGTACAAATATCTACCGAATAACGATCTTGGTCAATAGAAATGTTTTCCGCGTGAAAATCAGCTTTCGTATTGTCCAGCGAATAGGTCAACACACGTACACCTTGTGGAACCGTAAGATGCAATCCATACTTCATCAGCAGGATTCCTCCGGGAGTTATTTGTGATACAAATTGGGCAAACGCCTCTTCCAATTGGTCATGCGTACCATATATGTCAAGATGATCGGCATCCGTAGCGGTCACCACAGCAATGTAAGGATACAACTGTAAAAACGAACGGTCATATTCATCAGCTTCGGCTACCAGATATTCACTATTGGCAGACAACAACAAATTGGTTTGGTAATTTTTCGAAATACCACCCAAAAAGGCATCGCAACCAATGCCTGTGGCAGTCAACAAATGTGAAATCATGGTCGAAACTGTGGTTTTACCATGTGTTCCGGACACAGCAATGGTTTTCTTCGCTTTTGAGATCAAACCGAGCACTTCAGAACGTTTCATCATCAGGTAACCTCTGCTTTTGAACCACAACATTTCACTGTGTTCGTCGGGAACTGCCGGTGTATAGACCACCAACACTTGCTCTTTTGCTGTCTGATATGACCATGGAATAGCAGCAACATCATCGGCATAATGTACCGGAATGCCTTCCGCACATAACTTTTTTGTGAGCACAGTTTCGGTACGGTCGTAACCGCAAACCTCATAGCCCTTCACCTTGAAATACCTTGCCAAAGCGCTCATACCGATACCTCCGATACCGATAAAATAAACCTGATGTATTTGGTTTAACATTTTTGATGTCTGGATGAATGTATCCAATGATAATGATATGACTAAATCACTGTATATTACGTTTTTTCCGGGTACTCTTTGCATCCATCAATTGTATGACAATATCTGCAATAGTAT
Source organism: Bacteroidales bacterium (assembly GCA_031551935.1). Classification (GTDB taxonomy): domain Bacteria; phylum Bacteroidota; class Bacteroidia; order Bacteroidales; family UBA4181; genus JAIRLS01. Next base: position 23,181 of record JAVBMZ010000073.1, on the reverse strand, counting down.
CTGCCGAATGATAATGCGCCAACCTGCGGATATTATCCGCAAGAGGTTCTAAAGTTTCAGGGTTTTGAACCATTTCTATGGCAATAAGCATCAATTTTTCCCTCGCTTCGTTATCCTTAATCATGATGGCTGCTTTTTTGTTCACCAATGCCATTGCATTCTGCGTCTGGTGATCTTCAGCGACATTGGGCGACGGAACAAGGATACAAGGCTTGCCCACAATGGTTAATTCCGAAATGGTTCCCGCTCCGGCACGCGAAATCACTAAATCGGCCGCCGCATAAGCCAAATCCATCCTCTGGATAAAATCAAATATCTTGAGGTTAGGATACTTCTTGTCTTTCAAACGTTCTTTTGCCCCATCATAATATAATGCTCCCGTTTGCCAAATCACCTGCACATTGGCAGGAACATTATCTAACTGGGATTCGACACTTTGATTGATGGTTCTCGCGCCAAGGCTGCCTCCTAAAACAAGTATCGTTTGCTTCTCAGGGTCTAAATCGAAAAACGACAAACTTTGATCGCGCAATACAGGACATTGCTCCAATTCCTGTCGAACCGGATTACCGGTAATAACCATCTTTTCTTTTGGAAAAAAACGCTCCATTCCGTCATAGGCCACACATATCTTATCTACTTTTTTAGCCAACAACTTGTTAGTGACACCCGCGTATGAGTTTTGTTCCTGAATGATGCAAGGCACCTTTCTGCCGGCTGCTGCCCGCAACAACGGACCACTGGAATATCCTCCTACCCCAATGGCAGCATTTGGTCGAAAACGCTTAACAATAACCCTTGCAATAAACAGGCTTTTAATTAAACGATATAATACTGGAATATTTTGTAACCAATTCTTGCGATCGAAACCCCGCACGGGAAGTCCGATGATTTTGTACCCTGCAGCGGGTATTTTTTCCATCTCCATGCGTCCTTCGGCACCTACAAAAAGTATTTTGATGGTAGGATCTTTTCTGACCAAAGCCTTGGCTATGGCAATAGCCGGGTATATGTGACCTCCCGTACCTCCTCCGCTGATGATGACACGGCGACGTTGTCCCGATGTTGTACTACTTTCCGATTCAATGGGTACTACCATGATGTTACGTTTTATGGTTTTTACTTTATATCAATTTTACAAATTGCTGACACAAAATATATTGACGCGAGTTTACTCATGACATATTTAGGTTTGAGACGGTTGCGCTATTACCTCCTGCTCTTGTCCTTCTTCTGCTTGTTGTTCTTTGGCTTCGCGGGCTGCTTTCAATTCCTCCTGTCGCATCATCTCCCTGCTAATGGCCAATATAATGCCGAAAGACACGCCAGTGAACAGTATGGAAGTACCACCCATACTGATCAAAGGTAATGGTTGTCCGGTAACCGGTATCAATCCCACAGCCACCATCATATTGATTAATGCCTGAAAAACCAGTGTTATCGCTAATCCCGTGGCTAAAAAAGCCGGAAAAGTTTTCTCGCATTTTCGTACCATCAGTACAGTTCGGTACAACAGGTTGAGGTATAAGAAAAGTATCACAACTCCGCCAGCAATACCGTATTCCTCAAGAATGATGGCAAAAATAAAATCGGAATAAGGATGTGGCAGAAAATTCCGTTGCACGCTGTTCCCTGGTCCTTTCCCGAAGAAGCCTCCCGTCCCCACGGCAATCTTAGCTTGCGTTGCCTGGTAATTTTCATCCAGTTCGCTATTGCTATCCGGTTCATCGGAGGTAAAACGATCAAAACGAGCTACCCACGTAGTAGCACGTTTCGTGATAACATTATTCATTCCTGCTTTTTGTAAGCCGTACAGTGCTCCTACCAATAACATAACCGCTACCAAGGTGATGGCGCATAATCCAGATAACTGCTTAAAAGATGTCCGGCCAATAAACAGCAATACAATACACGCACCGAAGAGCAAAAAGGCTGTACTGAAGTTGGCCGGCATGATCAATGCACACACAATACCAATGGTGATAAACATCGGCAATAAAGTTTTCTTGAAATCTAAAATTTGTCCTTGTTTCACTGCCAAACGTTGCGCCAAGTACATGATAAGTGCCAATTTAGCTAAATCGGAAGTTTGAAATGTCAATCCCAAAAAAGAAATACGCCGTGTAGCATCATTTTCGTCTACTCCAAATAAAAGTGTGAATAACAACAATGGTATCACCACGATTAACAGCCATTGTGAAATACGGGCATAGTATTTATAAGGAAATTGATGCACGACAAAAATGATCGCCAGCGCTATCGCCAAGAAGGTGGAATGCCGTATAACGTAATACGCAGTATTTCCTCCTTGCCAACGGTATGCCAATGTCCCTGTTGAACTATAGACCGCAAGCAGTGAAAAAATGCTTAAGCCGACAATAATCGCCCAGATGGCAGGATCACCTTTGAAATATTTTTTGAAAAAATTCAATGATTTAAGATTTTTCGAATTTTAACTTTAAACTTTTATCTTCTGAACCCAACAGGATTGCGTTTTGATTCTAATGCTTTTTGACTGGCAAGTTCGGTAAGCGCTTGATAAATTTCATTAAACTGCATATTCGTCTCTATCATAAAACTTTCTAACTTTTGATTGAGTTCTGCATACCCTAAAGCATATTGCCTGAGAAGTATAAAAGCACGGACAATTTGGATGTTCATTTCAATGGCCTTTTGGCTATTCAATAGTCCGGCCAACATTGCAACCCCATGCTCTGTAAAGGCATAAGGTATTTTTCGATTACCACCCCAACTTGATATTCCAAAATGGAATATCAAGTTAAATTCTTCGTTATTCAACTGAAACATAAAACCTTCTGTAAAACGACTCATATTTCGTTTTACAGTCTTATTCAAATTAGAAGTTGTCACCTCATACATTAGCGCCAAATCCCTATCAAGGATTACTCTAAATCCTCTAATTTCATATATTTTTTGCTGTATGATTTGAATTTTCATTAGATTTATATATTTGATAATAAGAATATTAAAACCGATAATCGCATTTTACAACTCTCTCACGCATTGTTTGAATTGACGTCCGCGGTCTTCATAATTATTGAATAAATCGAAACTCGCACAAGAAGGAGAAAGTAATACCGTATCGCCAGGCTTGGACATTTTGTACGCCGCTTTCACAGCATCTGCCATCGATTGCACTTCCACATACTGCGGAACAATTCCGCCAAAATTTTCGACCAACTTGCTGTTATCTTTGCCAAGACAAATCATTCCCCGGACTTTTTCTTTTACCAAGTCTAATAATGCGCTGTAATCGTTACCTTTATCTGTTCCTCCGGCAATCCAAACTACCGGTGTTTGGACACTTTCAAGTGCATACCAAGCTGAGTTTACATTGGTAGCCTTCGAGTCATTAATATATTCTACATCCCTGATTTTCAAAACATGTTCCAATCGATGTTCTACTCCAGGAAATGTCGATAAAGCTTCACGAATATATTCCTTGCGAATTTCTAACACTCTTCCGGCAATACCGGCTGCCATGGAATTATATAGATTATGCCGTCCTTTAAGTGAGAGGTCACTCACCGGCATGAAAAAGTTGTTGCCCCCGAAATCTATATTCAAATAATCGCTATCGATATACGCTCCCGGCGATTGTTTCCTCTCTGTAGAAAAAGGCAAAGCCTGAGCCGCCAACACAATATTTTCTAATTCGCGGATAGTGATCTCGTCATCTGAGCAAAAAATGAAATATTCATCTTTAGTCATGTTTTGCAATATCCGCATTTTGGCATCAATGTAATACTGAAAGTTATAATCGTAACGATCGAGATGATCGGGAGTAATATTAAGCAAAATGGCAATATCCGCTTTGAAATGAAACATTCCTTCCAACTGAAAGCTACTCAACTCGATAACATAATAATCATAATCTTCCTCAGCCACTTGCAAAGCAAAACTCTTACCGACATTTCCAGCCATTCCGACATTCATACCTGCATGTTGCATCATATAATAAACGAGTGAAGTCGTGGTGGTTTTACCGTTGCTTCCGGTAATACAGATTTTTTTTGCTTGCGTGTAACGCGATGCAAATTCAATCTCAGAAATAACCGGTATGCCTGCACCGATGATGGATTTCATCACTGACGCCGAATCGGGAATACCTGGGCTTTTAATGACTTCCTTCGCCGAAAGAATCATCTCCATGGTATGAATGCCTTCTTCGTACAGAATACGATGTTTGTCCAACAGTTGCTTATACTCTGGTTTCACTACGCCTGAATCCGATACAAATACTTCAAATCCCTGCTTGGTAGCCAACACAGCTGCTCCCGCACCGCTTTCGCCTGCTCCGAGTATTACTATCCGGTTGTTTGCTTCGTTCATATTTTTAATTGTCAATCATCAATCAAAAACCAAAATGCCTTATCTCACTTTCAATGTTGCGACTGCCACCACTGCCAGAATAATACCGATAATCCAAAATCGAGTTACAATTTTCGGTTCGGGGTATCCTTTTTTCTGATAGTGATGGTGCAATGGTGACATCAGGAAAATACGCCTTCCTTCGCCATATTTCTTTTTGGTATATTTAAAATAACTCACCTGCATCATCACAGAAATGTTTTCGGCAAGGAAAATTCCACACAACACAGGTATTAGCAACTCCTTACGGATGAGAATAGCAAACACTGCAATAATACCGCCAATAGCAAGGCTTCCTGTATCACCCATAAAAACCTGTGCCGGATAGGTATTATACCATAGGAACCCGACCGTTGCTCCGATAAACGCGCTAATAAAAATAACCAATTCGCCCGTATTGGGTATATACATAATATTCAGATAATCAGCATAGATGAGATTTCCAGATAAATAAGCCAGTATACCCAAGGTGACACCAATGATAGACGAGGTCCCCGCCGCTAAGCCGTCTAATCCATCGGTAATATTAGCGCCATTTGATACAGCCGTCACAATAAAAATAATGACCAATACCATCACCAGCCATATCCAATCTTTTGCTTTTACACCCATCCAATCTACCAACCATGCGTAATCAAATTCATTCTCCTTCACAAAAGGGATGGTGGTAGTAGTGCTTTTCACGTCGCGTAACACATACCCTTTTTCGGGCGCTGGAGTATCAGCTGACTGGATAATAGTAGGTTGTGCTATAGGAATTTGCTCGCGAACCACAATATCATCTGAAAAATAAAAAGTGAGCCCCACAATTAATCCTAAACTAATCTGTCCCAAAACTTTGAATCGACCATGTAATCCTTTTTTATCCTTTTTGAAGACCTTGATATAATCATCCAAAAACCCAATGAATCCAAGCCATAAAGTTGTGATAATCATTAAGATAATGTATATATTTCGAAGGTCGCCAAACAGTAATACGGGAATGAGTAATGACAACAGAATAATGATACCACCCATCGTCGGTGTACCTTGTTTACTCATTTGTCCTTCCAATCCTAAATCCCGCACCGATTCTCCCACTTGTTTCTTTTGCAAGAAGCGTATAATCCTTTTACCAAAAAATAAAGCTATCAACAACGATGTAATGACTGCTGCAGCCGACCGGAATGAAATGTACTGGAACACTCCAGCGCCCGGAAAATCGAACTGTTTGTCTAAGTATGTAAATAGAGAATAAAGCATGATTAATTAAAAATTAAGCATTGAAAATTGAGAATTGAAAATTATTCGATTTTATAATTTATGTTGACTCTTATCCATTTCTATTTTCAGTTTTTATTGTTTTCACGACACTGGCCAAAAGTTTGATTCATTCCTGAACATATTTTTTCCTCCTGTTTCAATTTTCAACCGAGCTTGCGAGTTCAACGAAGTTAATGCTCCATGCTCAATTGAAACATTTCCCTGACTACTTCCCGATCGTCAAAATACGACTTGACCCCTTTTACTATCTGGTATGTTTCATGACCTTTACCGGCTATCAGTACCACATCTCCCGGGTTAGCCATCATACAAGCCGTCCGGATAGCTTCACGACGATCGACAATTGAAATCGTTTTGCGGCGTTCCTCAGCATCCAATCCTGCAAACATATCGTTAATGATATCCTCCGGTTTTTCGCTACGTGGATTATCGGACGTAAGTATCACACGATCGCTATTGTCGGCGGCGATTTTTGCCATTTCAGGGCGTTTTGTTTTATCGCGGTCACCGCCGGCACCCACTACTGTGATGATTTGAGCGGATGCTGTTGGCAGAATTTGACGTATAGCCTTCAACACATTGTCGACGGCATCCGGTGTATGTGCGTAATCTACCACTGCCGTGACATTGTTATTTGAACGTATGTATTCAAAACGCCCATCCACAGGGATTAATGTACTCATCACGGAAAGTACTTCCTGTGTTTCTTGACCCAATAAGATAGCTGTTGCATATACAGCCAAAAGGTTATAGGCATTGAATTCTCCAATAAAACGCATCCATACGTCATGTCCGTCCATTTGTAATTGCATTCCATCAAAATGGCTTTCTATCAACCGACAACGGAAATCTGCCATACTTTTCAATGCATAGGTGGCGACATTTGCCTTGGTATTCTGAACCATAACCATCCCGTTACGGTCGTCTTTATTGATTAACGCAAAGGCCGTAGCAGGTAAATGGTCGAAAAATTGCTTTTTAGCTTTCAGGTATTCTGCAAAAGTCTTGTGAAAATCCAAATGATCATGTGTCAAGTTCGTGAAAATTCCACCGGCAAAATGCAATCCGGCAATACGCTGTTGTACTACCGAATGTGAACTGACTTCCATAAAACAGTAAGTGCATCCTTGCTTCACCATGTCCGCCAAGAGTGCATTTAGCTGTACAGGATCAGGCGTGGTATGCGACGCTTCGCTTCGTTGCTCGTTGACGTAATAAGCTACTGTTGAAATTAAACCTGCTTTATAATCTAACTTACGGAATAATTGATATAGTATGGTTGCTGTGGTAGTTTTACCATTCGTTCCCGTAACGCCCACTAACGTCAATTTTTTCGACGGGCGATCATAAAACTCGTTGCAAAGCAACCCTAACGCCAAGGCCGAATCGCTGGTGATGACATAAGTGATGTCATGCCGGATGGATTTGGGTATTTCTTCGCAAACAATCGCCGATACACCCTGCCTGACTACATCTGCAATGTATTTGTGTCCGTCATTGGCAGTGCCTCGAATAGCCACAAATAGGCTGCCGGGAACCGCTTTTCGCGAATCAAAACAGATGGACAAAATAGGTATGTTCAGATCGCCGGTAACTGAAACGGCGGGAATTTTCCAAACTATATCTGCAAGCGTTTTCAATACATTGAACGTTTATTTATTTCCAAAATATTATTGACTCATTTCCAACACAATGATGCTATTTGAAACAATCCTGCTGCCAGCCACCAATGATTGTGAGACAACCCGACCACGCCCACGAACAGAAACCTGTAATCCTCTTTCTTCGAGCAGGAAAAGTGCATCTTTTAAACCCATATCGACTACATTAGGAATAAGGTTCTTATCAATGACACGCTTCTTCAAAGTTACTTGCGTATCGCCACTACTGGCTGTTACCCAATTGGTTTTGTCATTTTCCTTTTGTGTGGATATTTTCAATTCTTTAAGCACGTAATTCAAATCAACATAGTATCCTGATTTTGAATAGGGCATATCTGTCATATCACCTCTTTTTGCAGGTTTCAATACTTCGTGCATATCAGGGTCAGCAGCATAAACTTTATCAGAGATTTCGCGAAATACTGGAGCAGCCACTGCACCACCACCGTATCCATTAACGGTAGGCGCATAAATACTCACAATACAAGAATATTTAGGACGGTCTGCCGGAAAATACCCCACAAAAGAAGCATAATACTTCCTTTCGCCACGGTAACCGTATTTGTCATTGGCGACTTGAGCTGTTCCCGACTTACCGGCAATCGGATACAGATCGGTTTTGATACGTTTGGCGGTACCGTATTCCACCACGGCTTCCATCATCTTTTTCATCTTACGTATGGTAGCCGATGATGCAATTGAGGATTTAATCACTTCTACGTTATTCACTTTTTCTACCGATCCGTGCCGGGTAAGTTCCTTAACAAATCTTGGTCTCACCATTTTTCCATCATTTGCCACCGCGTTGTAAAAAGTAAGCACATGAATAGGCGCCAAACGGACTTCATAACCATAAGCCATCTGGGTGAGTGATAAGCCTGACCAATACTTGCTACCCGGATATTTGATATCGGGTTCGCCTTCTCCACTCAGTTCCAAACCAAGTTTTTGATTCAGGTTCATGCTATACAGGCGGTCGATAAACTGTTTTTCCTTACCCTTATAATGCTGGCTAATGATTTTAGTGACACTAACATTCGATGAATGTGCAAATGCCTTTTCCACTGAGAGCCACCCGAGGGTTTCACGTCGTTGGTCATCATGTACCTTTTTTCCATAATAAAACACAGCTCCATCCCCATTATTCACCGAATCCGTAGGCTGAATATAGCCATCCTCAAAAGCTACCATATATGACATCAACTTAAAAGTGGATCCCGGTTCGATGGATTCTCCTAATGCATAGTTATATAATTCACGATAGTTGCCATATTCGTCTTTCCCGAGATTGACGATGGCTTTTACTTCTCCTGTGGCGACTTCCATCACCACTGCCGTTCCGTGATGCGCATTGTGGTATATCAATCGTTTACGCAAGCTAGTTTCTGCTACATCCTGTATGTCGACATTAATAGTGGACACAACATCGCCCCCATCCTTCGGCTCCACAGAATTAACCCCATTGACAGGCATCAATGTGCCACCCGGAAGCTTTTGCATTACACCGACTCCACGTTCACCACGCAGATAAGTATCATAAGCGCCTTCCAGTCCCGGAAAATTACCATTGGGATCTTTTGTCAGATAACCAATAGTACGTGCAGCCAAACCGCCATGAGGTTGTTTGCGAATATTTTCCTGTACAGTTATCAAACCTCCCTTGTTAGTACCCAATCTGAAAATAGGAAATTTTTTAATTGCTTTTAGTTCGTTGTAATCGACCCTCCCATCGATAAGAAAATAACGCTTGCCTTGTTTCCGTGCATTCGTGATTTCCTGTTTGTACATGGAAGCCGGCTTTTTTCCCAATAATTTAGAAAGGCTTTGTGCTAATGAATCGATTTTTGAGTTGAATATTTCGTCGCTTAATCCGGTAGCACGGGTATCCATTCTGATTTCGTATGATGGAAGAGAGGTAGCCAGTATACGGCCGTCTGTCGCCAATATGTCGCCTCGGTTGGGCTCGATAATGATATCCTTTAAGCTAATCCTTTCCATCATTTTTGTCAATTCGGCACCCTCCGATATTTGTGTGTACAATGCCTTACCAATAATGAGTACGGCCATTATCAGCACGGCGAAGTAAACTACGCCAACACGAAATAAAATATCTTTTTTGACAGACACCCGTCATTTTATATTTTTGATTTTTGATAATGGAAGGTTCCCATCGAAAATTGTCCATCAAAATCAAAAATCGATTACTTTTCTATTTTAAAAGGTGGTTCCACCGCCTCTTTCAACTCTAAATGATTGTTTTTAACCATTTGTATCACTACCGATTGCCTGCTGATATACATCAATTCAGCTGCTGTTGTGATGGATTCCGCACGTAAATCTTTTACTTCCTGTTGCAGATGATTCATAGATCGTGCAACTTTTTCAGCGTGATAACGATTGCCGATATAGATAATCCCCAAAAAAGTCAGCCACACGATAAATCCAATATTTTTCAGGATGATATCGCGTGTGAGCAACGAACCATTCAAGATATCCCTGAATGATCGTCCTTTCAGCTCTTCGCTTTCTTTCTTGCTATCGACAAATTCAACTCTTTCCTTACTCATTTTCTTTTAGTGAGACCCCCGACCCCCAAGGGGGGTTACGACAAACCGCGCTTTGCGCAAGTCCCCTTTGGGGATTTAGTGGCTTATCCTTTCTCCTATCCTCAATTTAGCGCTTCGCGAACGACTATTTGATGCAATTTCCCCGTCCGTCGGAACGATTACCTTGTTGTTCACCTGGCGGAACGGTACATTTACGTTGCCATAAATATCTTTTTCGGCATTGCCTTCGAACAGCCCATTTTTGAAAAAATTCTTAACCAAACGATCTTCCAAGGAATGGTAGGTAATCATAACCAATCGTCCACCAGCAGGTAACAAATTAAGGCTTTGTTGCAACAAGGCTTTGAGGTTCTCCAATTCACCATTTACTTCGATGCGCAATGCCTGAAAAACTTTGGCCAAATATTTATTTTCTTCTCCACGGGGAATACACGATTTGATGGCCTCCACCAATTGCCCATTGCGCTCGATGGTTTGATATTGACGAGTCGCAACAATTTGTTTGGCAAGCCGCGACGAATGAATAAGCTCTCCATATTGTCTAAAAATAGACCGGAGGCTATCTTCAGGATATTGGTTGACAATTGCCGCTGCGGTTAAAGTTCCGGAGGTATTCATCCGCATATCAAGCGGAGCATCGTATTGAAAAGTGAATCCACGTTTTACTTCATCAAAATGATGCGATGACACCCCTAAATCTGCTAAAATACCATCCACTTGCCGGTAACCATAATGGGCAAGATAATGCTGCAAAAACCGAAAATTACCATGCGCTACGATCAAGCGTTCGTCCGGAAAACTGTTTTCAAGGGCATCTGTATCTTGGTCTAAGGCGATCAAGCGACCGCTGGTCAACCGATCTATGATTGCACGCGAGTGCCCGCCACCGCCAAAAGTGACATCCACATAGACACCGTCAGGGCGAATATTTAGCCCGTCAATACTTTCGCGTAAAAGCGCAGGCACATGATAGCTCATAGATCGTCGAGATTATAAGTTACTCCCTTCATGATATGTTGCGCGCGATCACGTTTCACAGCTATATCGCCACCGCTGTGGTGATATTGCTCAGGTGACCATATCTCTATCTTACCAATATTTCCTGACAATACCACATCCTTGACAATATTTGCCTGTTTTAACAAACGTGCCGGGATTAACATCCTGCCGGCATTGTCACACTCCACTTCAACCGCCCCCATCCTGAAATCGCGAATAAACTGCCGGTGTTCAGGATTGTATGGTTCCGTATTTTTCAGAATCAGCTTGTTCTGCCGCTCCCACTCATCCATCGTGTATAACTCCAAACACGATTCATACATATCTTTTTTGAGAACAAAACGACATAGCTCCGCTTCTCCCATTTGTTTACGGAAGGCAACCGGCAACATAACGCGTCCTTTAGCATCTACCTTGCAATCATATTCGCCTGTGAATATTGTCATTACACCCATGATACAAATTGCCGTAAAACTATATAAAATAATCCCACTTTTTACCACTTTTTACCACTTTTTGTGTTTTTGTTGATAACTTTTTATCATCAAACATCACCTGCTTCTCAAAAATAAATTTAAATAATTGAAAATAAGATTATTATGTATTTATAAGTAATTTATGATAAAGAATATTTTCAAAAACTGATAGCGTCACAAAAGCAAATCTAATTGCCTTTTACCCATGAGAATATGAACTGTTGATCTTATTTATCCACGTACATTAATCGTTATAAACGTTGGAACGTTGGTAATCTTCTTAATGGTTTAACGTTTTACGACCTTTGTAGGAGACCAATACATAAAAGCATTCCCATTTTTTATTTTGATGCCTTTGCATTACTTTTGTTCGATGCTTGTGGTAAAATTGCTTCGACATATGTTAACTGTTCAAAACGTATTGTATGCGGTTAAAAAGCGATGAACATTCATAGCAAATTACAAACAAAAATCCCCTCATACTGATTAAGTTGGAGTTTTTATGAACGAAGACGCCACGTATCAATGGTTTGCCCTCTACACTAAATCGAGGGCTGAAAAAAAAGTACTGGAACAACTCCAATCCAAGGGAATTGAGGCTTATCTGCCCTTACGGAAAGAACTGCGGCAATGGAGCGATCGTAAAAAGTGGGTAGAAACCCCTATTATCAATTCGTATATTTTTATACATATCACCCTCGCTGAGTATCGAAAAGTTTTCCAAGTAAAAGGTGTCGTGTCATATGTTTCTCACAAGGGGCAAGCGGTTTCAATTCCTGATCATGAAATTGACGCCATGCGGAGAACTGTGGAAAGCAACTTATCTTTTAGTGTAGAAACCACCACAGTACGTAAAGGGCAAATATTGACCATAACATCCGGACCGCTAAAAGGAATTTCAGGAGAAGTAGTGGATATACAAGGAGAAAAGAAACTGTATTTACGCATTAGCCACATAGGGCATACGCTGGTAGTCAATATCGAAGGAAAAACGGCCTTCACCTGACAGAAGGTTAGTTCAATCCAATGCCTATCACACAATACGCACTAACAATCAATAAATGACACAATAATCAAGAATCTTGTGATTTTTTTCACATATAGGTTACTAATCATATACAAGCATACCGGTAACGTTTTTCATCAAATCCAACATAAGATGGATCTGGAAAAAGATAGGAACAAAGAGGACGAATTCCTGAAAGTTTTCGAAGCGAATGTGGGTGTGGTGGTTAAAATTGCAAAGGCCTATACCTATACTACCCACGATCGCGAAGATTTGACCAACGATATTGTTGTGGAACTGTGGCGTTCGTTCGATACATTCAAGGGACAATCGAGCATTTCTACCTGGATATACCGCGTAGCGTTGAATACGTCGATGAATTACCGACGGAAAAAGAAAAAGGATTCGTTATTTTCTTTTTGGTCAGACACCAGACAATTTGACGGCCTACACTGGCTAACCGAACAGGACGATACGCCCGAAACGGAGCTCCTCTACCAGTGTATCGATCAGTTGGATGCTTTCAACAAAGCCATTATCCTGCTCTATCTTGACGGAAAATCGCACGAAGAGATTGCAACCATTACGGGAATTTCGAAAACAAATGTAGGAACCCGTATCGGACGCATCAAGGAACAAATCAAAAAAATTATGGCCAACAGTAAAAGTTAACGTCATGGAATTAGATGAATTACAAGCCATGTGGCAACAATATGACCACCGATTGACTGAAAACATCCGGCTAAATAAGGAAATACTCAAAAAGATGTTAAAGGCAAGACCGGAACGGAGAATAAACTGGGTAACATTACAAACTGGAGCTAGTTTGTTACTAACGCCCTTTATTTTGCTAATTATCTTTTCATTTTCGGAAATCAAATTAAATATTGGGATACACTTATTTTTGGGAATATTTATGTTTGGTGGATGTTGCTTAGTTGGATATTTTTGGTCGGTAAAACACTTTTTACTGCTTCGCAAAATTAATTTCATCAATCCTGTTACCACTACCAGAAAGGATATTAATCAATTTGAAAAATGTAATACAAAAAGCTTAAAAATGGGATATTCGTTGATGCCGTTCGGGATAATCGGAGTTTTTCTGATGTTTGATATGCATTTCCCCACCCCCGTATCCTTATATGCTTTGACTCCATTACTATTGTGTTTTGTAGTCATGATAGTTTCCCTGTATTTTAGACTCAAATGGAAAAACTGGTGGTTCAAAAAACTCAATGCCGAACTTGACGAAATAGAAGAACTTGAAAAGGAATGAAACAAATAAAAAGTAGTTATAACTTTAGGAATATGTCACATATAAAATGTCAAGATTTATTTCATATTGTCTTTGTGGCTGATCAATTGCCAAGAAGGCAGGGAAGACACAAAATAGAAATCCAAAGAAACCACATGAAAGGCATTACCCGTCATACTCGACTACGGCATGTACTGTTCCTGCTTCGTCCAAATGATGAGTTTCGTTCCTTCAGACAGGCTTTTATGGGCTAAATTGTTCCAACGACAAATGTCATCGACGGTACATCCATAACGAATGGCTATTTTGTGCAAAAAATCACCTTTTCGCACGGCATAGTTAATCGAAACCATACCTTGTGCATTTTCCGGAAGATCTATTGCTCCGTTCTTCCTTGCCACAATGATTTTATTTTCAGCATGGATAAAGTCAAGCACTTTTGCTTTTGGCAACACCAAAATCATCGGTTTTCCCAGATCGGGAATCTCGTCTAACCGGTAGCACGGGTTAAGCTGACGGATCGTTTCTTCACTCAATCCTATCTTCTTGCTGATATTGGCAAAAGTTACGCGATGGTAAACCTGTAAAGTATCCAAATCATAAAACGACATGGAATTAGGTTCCGGAGTAAGTTTATGTTGGTCATAATGATGAAATACATAATTGATGGCAATGAAAGCGGGAACATAATTCCGCATGGATTCTGTAATGTAAGGATATAGATCCCAAAAATCAGTTTTGCCACCGCTACGGGAAATCGCTTTTTCCAATTCTCCTGGTCCACCGTTATAAGCTGCCAGAGCTAAAGACCAATCGCCAAAAACCTGATACAGATACTTCAGGTAACGGCAGGCTGCGTCTGTCGATTTATAGACATCGCAACGCTCGTCAACATATGAGGTGACCTGTAAATCAAACATTTGTGCCGTAGGATACAGAAACTGCCATAAGCCAATGGCATTAGAAGGGGATTTCGCTAAAGGATTCAGCCCAGATTCCACCACAGCCAAATATTTCAACTCTAATGGCAAATCATAACGGAGCAGATAATCCTCGAAAATGGGAAAATACAATTCAGATAAGCCCACAAATCGTTCTACTTGCGTACGTCGCTCCAGCGTAAAAATATCAATATACCGGCGAACGTATTGATTATAGGTTAGCTCTATCGGTGTTGACTTGTTGAGTTCAGCGATTCGATATTCGTAAACCAAATCGGGAAATTGCGGATATGATTCATCTGACAACTGTTTCGGCAAACCGGCAAACCCGTCGGAAACATACCATATGCCTACCATAACACAAAAAAATGCCCGATCAATGTTCATCCGTTTTCTTCTCGCCATATGATCAACTGTTCTTTCGCAGTGTTTTTATATTTCTATCGCTTGACATTCCCTATTTTGTCCCGCTGCACGTTCCTGTACCACCGATATCATAATAAGCAACATCACTCGGATTTTCACTCGGGGTATAGGTAGCCGTCCCGCTGTATTGGAAATTCAATTTAATATATTGTTCCGTAATAGAACCAGAAGCCGACTGATATGTCTCGAAAGTATATCCCGGATAAGAAGCGTCTTCCCAATCAAAGGGAATGGGATCGATACTCAATAAACCACTCTCAAAGCGTGCCGAATAAGTATTTTCATCAATGGTGATCTTGAGTATATGCACAGATGACTTATCCTTGGCTACGTGAATTACGCCACTTTCAGGGCTGATGACTTTGCTTATCCCGGTACCCTCTACTACCAACCTGCCACTATAACCATTACCAACATAATCTCCCACGTAGGTGTCGCGGTAATCTGGATCATCGTTGCAGGCAGCGACAAACGATCCTATAACTAATATTATCACTAAATATCTCCCTTTCATCGGTTCAGCTTTTATTGTTTATCGTAATGCAACAAACACTACTATTCACAACAACAATTGCCCGATGAAAGATGTTCAAAAGTACTATATTTTATAGTATACGCAGGAAAAACATAAATGTTCCATAAAAACAATGTTTGCATATCGCTGTTTACTGCCATTCATAAGCTCCTATATCCGGAGCCTGACCAACAATGCGATTGTTACCGTCCAAATCTTCCGTGATGGTTACATCTATAGTCATATCTCCTGCATCCCGGGCAGGAGATGCTTCTTGCAAATGAAAATCGCCATCTTCCGGAGCTACAAATAACGGATCAGTATTCACCAATACATCAGTAAAGGCACCGGATGTTGTATTCAATTGAGTTCGTAACAAACAATGATCAAAAGAATATCCGGCAGTTTGATCGATGGATATTTCCTCGTCCATTGTTCCATAGATGATCGTATTCCCTAAAAAGATGTTAGCAGGGATTCTCCCTTCAACGATCGTACCGGAGAGTGGATACACATGATTTACTACCAGAGAAGGAATGGCTCTGCGACGAATGTAGGGTGAATAATTATTGGCAATGGTGCAATGAACAAAGCGTGATGTACCTCCACAAAATAAGCCCACCGTATATGTACCACAATTGACAATCAAACAATTCACAGCATCTATATCGGAGGCAAAAATCATTAATCCTGCATACGACATATTGGCGATGGTGACAGCATTCAATGCGATAACAGGGGTTTGCGCGTATTCAGGATTTCCAAATATCAGTCCGTTGGTACCATTACGAATAACCACATGTCGCAAAAGATTGTCGACACTCGCAGTACCAAATATAACACTTCCCCATTGCCCTGGAATATCATGATACATCTTCTCTAAACGATCTCCAGAGAAAACAATAGGACTATCCGCGTCCCCCTCTGCAACGACCGTTCCCTTCACATAAATGCCTGCTCCCTGATGCATATAGACACGAACACCTGCTTCGATATGCAGCGTCTCCAAAGTATCGATCACTAAACGACCATACACAAGGTATGGTTTTTCTCCCGACCATACCTGACTTTGAATGGTTTGATCGCGCAGGATAAATACATCCTGTCCGTATGCTTCCAAGAAAACACGCTGTCGGTACAGGGCGGTTTCAAAAAGCACAGCATCACCAATAAGAACGGGAATATCGCTATTTTGCGGATCCACTTTTACTTCCACAAAAATATACATGCTATCTTTGGCGGCTATTTCTATACCTTCGACGTGATTTGCAGCCAATCCGTCGATGTTGAGCTTAAAAGGCGAGGCAACACCTCCTTCCAATGCAATGTTGACATGAACGGCTTGCTTGGCAGGATTATATACTATCAAACGCTTGGTGGCAGAACCTAAAGTGGTAAATACGGTATCGAACCGCACAGTATCAGCAGAAAATTTCAAACCAGTATTCGATACAGTATCATCATGGGAACAGGATGCAATAAAAAAAGCCATGAGGACACCCATCATGGAATGTATACCAAAAATAGCATTTATCCACGTCTTCATTTTGTTATCCAATGAGATACAAGATCAGCTAATTCATCTATGCGAAAGTCCTCGGCAGGACGTAATAGCAGATGGACATCCACTTGCCAGGCAAGCTTCCGGAGCATGTCAAAGTGACGGCGTTCTATCCCCATGGCCTTCACAAAAGAAGGACGATATACATTGACTTGTAATGCATGGAATTTATCCATACCTTTTAATACAATATCCTCAAAACGATTTTCGGTATGTCTGCCAAGTATGTATATAGTTTTAGAAGGCAAAGAGTTGGAAACAAATGCCGTATGTTCCGGATATCCGTATTTTCCGGCATGGTTACCCAATGGGCGCGCCAATGAAAGATCATATCCCAACTGCTGTATGGCATCACTGTGTAGTTTGAGTTGAGGCATACCAGGATTAACCAATGGTGAGCCATTTTCGTAAAAAGACATGGCACTTATATCGTCGGCCAGCATCCGGTATCCCCGGGCAACCAGTGCTCCCGCTAAAGTAGATTTTCCGATTCCCGATGGACCTGAAAAAGTAATCGCTTGTCCATCGTAAGCAACAGAACTTCCATGGAAAGGCAATATTCCGCGTTGATGCAGCAGTGCTCCCATTGCCGATCCGAGCAAATACAAACGGATATTATCTGATACAGCATTTTCATCAGGATGTACTGTGATTTCCCTCGCATTTGCAATCAAGAAACGTGCTACGCCGGAAATATTTAATAATATTTGTTGTGGATTCCCTTCTATCCAACTCCCCAATGTCACAGCATTGTCTAAATGATCGGGCACTATACCCTGACATATCTGAATATCAGGCACAGACAAACCTATATCAGACAATAACTCAGGACATTCGTACTGGGATTCAACGACAAGGTCAAAAACGCGGTAAAAGAAAGTAGCCGATGACAAGTTCAAAGATTCAAATTCTACACAACAACATCTCCGCTTTTAACATGTAAACATAATCCAGACGAATTAGTTTCTGATGTTTTTCCGCAACCCATCAACAAATTCATGCAAAGCCTTGGTATCTTTTTGCTGGATCATCTCCCCTCTTCCTGAGAAAGCGAAAGATATGAAAGATCAATCCATCCTGTACCGGCACCCGCTTCGACAAGGAACTTCGCCTCATATAGATTACCTAATTTTAAACCCAATTCTTCCCATTTCTTAAAATGTTCAGTAACAGAAATTGTTCCGCACTGGCGAAGGTATCTCCGCACGCTGAAAATCTGGGTAAATGTTTTAGTTCCATCTATGGAGGGCTTTTGGACTCTCAAGCTTTTATGTATATCATAAATAGCGCCATCCACGGTAATTGTTCCAATGATGGTTCCTCGCGTTGTACCGACACCCAAAGGCACGGTATCTGATTGCCATTGATTGCCAAACCAGTCATCCACAATGTAATATTCGATCAATTGTTCATTTGGATCTGAAGCGTCAGGATTTCGCGACCAGCCATAAATCCCAATATAAGAATGTCCGCCGGCGGTACCTCTGCCTGATCTGGTATAGTTAAAATCCACATAAATATTTTTATATGTGGTATATTCCTGGCCATTACCCCAAAAATAACCTATACGTCCCAAATAGCAGTCTGGGTTTGTCCACGATGCTTTATAAGCCGCACCTCCTCCCTGATTGGCTCCATACCACGAAAGTGTGGCACCCTGTGCGCCGCCTCTGTCTACCCATACTTCATAATGATACGGAGTACCTTCAAGATTTCCCTTTCCCTGACTGCCTCTCATTGAGAGATTGACATTACCGGTTAATTTATCGTTTTGCATACACGGATCAATGGTCTGTGCATGAACCGGAATAACAATAACCACGATGAAAAACAGAAATTTAACTTTTTGCGCAAATGATTTCATATGTTATTTTTTTAATTTTTTTTTGAGTATTTATGCTGCAATCAACAAATACCATCCATGCGAATAAAATTTGATTTTTAAGGTCACATGGATATTTCATTATTTTCTTTATGACATTTTATATCATGTTAGTTTTGTTCCGAAACAAACGCGACTCGGTATGTTTTGACCACGCCTTTATAATCAAATTTCACAACAGCTGTTCCGGAAGGCAATTCTGCTTGTTTGATGACCACTTTCACAGATGGATCACTCGCGGACGCCGTTATGGTCGGTATTTTGGCTGTACCGGACGGAAGCGCAAAAACGGCCTCATAAAGGTCATAACCGACAATACCGTTTGCATTTGTAGACCTAACCGGAACTGCCGGTAGTTCTATCGCCTTTCCATCAACAGAAATACCTATCATAGGCGCTATTGGACGAGCAACCTTTTTTTCGTTTGAACTGAACCCAAGTCCGATTAAATCGAAAAGGCTGCCCGAATCTCTACTTTCGGCAACAAGAAAAATCGCGTGCTTGTTGTCCAACCGGTCAACAAACTCAGAAACGTTGACCGTAAATTTTGTCGTTGCCTGCGTAGAGTTCGGTGGAACATTTATCTCGCCAATTTTTTTACCTTTCCATGTATCATTGTCCCAAGGCCCGTCCAACCAAATAGAAACCTTGAATTGGCTTGCTGTTCTTGGCGAAAGGTACAAATTAAACACCGTATTGTTTCCCGGTTTGCTTCCTTCAAAAGCTTTCAATCCTTTTGTATCCTTTTTAAGCCCACCAAAACCGAAATATTTGTATCCGATGATATGACCGTTCGATACATTGGTAATGGGCATGTGGTTATCCCATATATCCCACGAATCCTGCTGAGTGCCAATGTCAGAAAGATAACATGCATATCCTGCGGAATAATATTGATAGGGATCCAGACCGTAGATATGGAAACCTTCCGAAGTAACTTCGGCTCCAGTATATTCTCTACCTTGGCTATCCTTCGCAGTCCATGTATTATTTCCCGAATACGGGTCATATGCCCTGATCATAACTTTCCCACCTTGTGCGACAGACTTTTCGTCCCATTCAATCTTAACCGGGGCTACCATCGGCTGACGCGCATTTCCGAATCCTCTTGGCGGCCGGTGATAGAATGCATACCATTGACCGTTGATCTGTTCGATGCTTCCATGTGTATTATGCGCCGCATTACCAGTTTGTATGGCAGAGCCGGTTTGGTCTAACACTGGTCCACGTGAATCAACAAGAACACCGCCGCTTTTCCACGGGCCTAGCGGGGAGTCGCCGAAGGCATATCGTAACGCAGAGTTGGTGCTGCCTAATCCATAGTCGGGGCCCGAATATCCGCTGTAAACCCAAACATATTTATTTCCAACTTTACGTATGGATGCGGCTTCAAAAAAGTTGAATCCGCTAAGATCCTCACTCGAAATGACATGGGGATAAACAGTACCTTCCGGATCTCTGATGACCCCGTATCTTGAACTGGCAGGTATAAAATAATTGATGATTTGCGTTCCGGGACGGAGCGAATACATGGTGTTCTGATCCAACTGTGCTGCAAGCGACCTTTGGAAGCCCCAGAATCCATAAGCCCTGAAACCAATCTCATAATCAGGGTCATTCGGATCTGTGACGTATTCGATATATACAGAAGGGTCGAATCCCATGATACTTCCGGGTACAGTACGCTTTCCGTCAGCAGTCAGGTTGATGGGGGTAAAAGGACCATCAGGGCGTTTCCCTTTGGCAACCATCGCTTCTCTGTTCGGACCACGGCTATGCGGGTAGAGATAGTATTCCTTTGTGCCGTCTTTTCTTTTTACTTCAACGAGATCCGGTGCGTACATTACATCCCACTGTTCGTCTATTTGGTATGTAAAAACAGGTCCGTCATCACGCCAGTTGGACAAGTCCTCAACAGGTGCCGACCAAACTCTTATGTCCGGTCCACAATAACTTCTAAACCTGACGTCGTGAGATCCAATGATATAGATACGGAATTTTCCCGGATGGTCGGGATCTTCAAAAACATGCGGTTCACCGTCCGGCAGATGCTCCCACAACGGGAGATACGGATTGTTCGCCTTAGCGACCGTTATGGGTATCAGTGTGAAAACACTAAAGATCATAGTGAACATCAGGAAAAATACCAATATTTTTCTCATTTTCCGCTTCATTATCATCCATCCTTTCATCTTAATATCCCTGATATGTGTCGGGCACAACTTTTAAGTTAAAGGTACTTTGGTACAACCTTATTCAACAGGTTGATAATACCTACTGTTCCTTATAAAAATCAATTTAGGTATTACATCAGATAATCATTTTAGTTTCTGATGTTTTTCCGCAACTCGTCAACAAACTCATGTAAGGCCTTGGTGTCTTTTTGCTGGATCATCTCCATCAATGCAGAAAGTTTCTCATGTATCTTTTCAATCTGCGGCAAAGTATAAGGGTTTAATAGTATTTCACTGAGCAGGTAATCGTTTTCCGACAATAGTCCCTGGGCAATGGCAAGATGTTTTTTAAACGTGGTTCCCGGAGCTTCCAGATGTTTCATACAGGCTGCAAATACCATAGTCGACGCAAACGGAATGGACAAAGAATAAGCCATCGTTTTATCATGTTGCTCAAAAGAGTATTCATAAATACTAAGGTGTAACGAATTGTAGAAATCACGAAAAAATTGCTTGCCTTGCTCGTCGCTTTCGGTGATGATTACGGCACTTTGAGAGCTCAGCTCTTTTAAACTGGCAAATGTTGGGCCGAACATGGGGTGTGTAGATACAAACCGACGTCCAGTATTGCGATAATAATCATATAAACCGTTTTTTACAGAAGTAATATCGGAAATGATACAATAATCCGGAAGATAGGGTAATATATCATTGAATGCTGCGGTGGTATATTGCAGACTGACAGCATTGATGACTAATTCTGGAGCAAATGCATTCACTTGATCAAAGCTGACAAAGCGGTGCGCATTAAAAAAGTAACGCAACTTACGTTTATCAATATCAAATACTGCTACATCATGTTCCAAACACAATGATTCAACAAACCATGCGCCCATATTTCCTGCGCCGATAACAAGGATTTTCATTTCTCAACTTTAATATATCGTTCGCATCTGGATTGCTCTATAAATACAAAACATGATCCGCCCGAATGGTAAATTTTGCACCGAATTTAGGGTAAAGATAATATATTTTAATGAATACATTAAATTATTGAGTAGCGACAATTATATTTTATACATATACCAATGTAAGCGCAATTCACTTGAAGTATTTCAAAACCTCTAATACAAATTTTGCTTAAAGTCTTAATTCAAATGCTTTTTTTGAATCCCCATTAAATCCAATAGATTGATAAAACGAATGAGCTTCTTCCCGTTTATTACTACTTTGTAATAATACTTTGTAACAATTATTTTTCCGCGCATATGCGATTGCCATTTCTATAATTCTCTTGCCTATACCTCTTTGTCGGTACAAACTATCGGTAATTACATTTTCTATAAATCCTATGGATCGTCCGTTTCTTGTTAAATTTGGTATGATGCTGATGTAACATGAAGAAATGATTTTTTCACCATCTAATGCAACAAAATATTTGGTACCGCACTGTTCGATGGTCTTCCAAATATTATTTGCTACCAATAGATCCACCATCTGATCATCTGGATTCAATTGTTCATATAGCTTCAATAGTAGCGGAATATCACCTTGACAGGCTTCGCGATATTGTATCATATCGTCCTATTTAATGTTTACCACAATCTTTTTAACGTGTATCACAAATCATTTAGTATTCATCACAACATTTTTAATGTTTATCACAAATAAATGGTAGAATACATTCATTCTTCCATGCGCAACATACAAACTTGATACGCCCCAGTATCATATTTGTATGTTTACAGGAAATTCGTTACTCGATGTAAAATGATAGCATATATACTGACGAACGCAGTTTTTCGATGGCATTTTGAAACTCCGGATGAGGACCGCTTCGCTTGTTGAGTACATTAAATATACCCCAAGAGCCACGTAATTCGATAGAGAATTTGAAATACGGCAAATAGAAATCAAACCCACCCCCCAATTCATAACACCAGTCGTTGGTTTTTAAGTACAAATATATGCCAACATCCAACCCGTATTTTTTGGGTAAATAAAAAAGGGAAATAATACCTCCAAAAATAAAGACACGATAATTATTAATTCGTTTGGATTTAT
>JAVBMZ010000170.1:0-12905 GCA_031551935.1 Bacteroidales bacterium | reverse complement strand
ATCATGTCCGTATTTGTAATGAGTTTTTCCTCTCTCAAACCAAATAAAAATTTATTGATGGTGGGAACGTCTTCCATTTGTATCATGATGATATCAGCATTTACTTCTTTGGACGTTTCCATAATGTCTTCAGCGGTATTTTTCTTTTTTTCGTGCGTGATAAAATTTGCTTTTATCTTTTGATTTTCCATTACTTTCTTCATCACCGACAAACTACTGGCAACGATTCTTTCTTTTTCCGTTCCTTTTCCGGACGGAGTCATGATATGCATGGTAGCTTCAGGATAAAATTGGCTAAAAAACATCACGCGTTTCAACTTTGCATCATGTTCTTTCAAAAAGTTAATCGGGAAAACAATATCGTGTAACGTTGTGTCTTTAGGAGGCCCTTGTATCACAAGGAAAGGGACTATTGTCCCTGAAAGAATTTTAATGGTTCGAATTCCTGTATAACGTTTGATACCCCTTACTCCACCTGTTTTGAGGATGACCAATGTAGGATCTAATTCTTGAGCAATATTTTTGATGACAGCATATGGACGGGCTCCTGTTCGAACCATAAATTCCGGGCGAATGCCAAATTTGTCAAAGCATTCTTCCACCACGAAACTTAATTTCTTTTCAGCAGCTGGAATATCTTTATTATTGGGAACAACATGTATTATCAATAATTTTTGTTTCATAGCAATAGACATGTAGGCCGCATGTTCTAACGCATAGTAAGCCATTGGAGAGAAATCGCAAGGGACAATAATTAATTCGCTATCAATAGTTTTCATAACACAATTTAATCATTAAAATATTTCGTACGACAAGTCTTCAAAATTAACATATTTTTATCAAAGAAGTTCATAAAAATGTTTGATCATATAGAAATAACAATGGAAACATAGGTTGGCAATAATACATATAGTGAAAGCAAAAAAAAGCATCAACTTTTTAAATTTTTAAAATATGCCAAGTTTTTACAACTTGACAATATTACTTATCGATTTCTTGGACAATGTCTTGACTAAGGGGAGTTACCCGTGAAGTGTAAAATTTTTGCAAATTTCCATTTTCATCAACTAAATATTTACAAAAATTCCAACTTGGTTCCTCTATATTCCATCCATTTTTATTTTTATCAGTAAGCCATTGGTATACGGTATTTTTTTGTTCTCCTTTTACACTCGATTTGTCCATTATCAAAAAGCTGACCCCATAATTTTTTTGGCAAAATGATGCAATTTCCTCATTTGATCCCGGTTCTTGTTGTCCGAAATCATTTGACGGAAATCCAATAACTATCAATTTACCTTGATACCTTTCATAAAGAGTTTGTAAATCGGCATATTGTGGGGTAAATCCACATTTGGATGCTGTGTTAACAATTAATACTTTCTTACCTTTAAAAGTAGAAAAATCAACATTTTTACCGTCCAAGGAGACAAAACTTAGCTGGTAAAAACTGGTTTTTGCTTTTTTGTCTTGTGCATGAGAGCTCAAGGAGATGCCTAAAAATAAGAGCGGCAATAAATAAATCAGCGTGTATTTCATTATTTTGGGTATTTATTCTTCAAACTGTTTTTATAACAATATCATTTAGGAATCAGTTCATATTATAAATATTCTATGATAGAAACAATTAAGATCATATAAATTTAATCATTTATATGGAAAAATCAAAGATATTTATTCATTTTTTAATGATATGTTTATCGGCTCAATTCCGAAAAGAAAACCATTAAAATAGCTACGGGTACGATATAACGAATCAAGAAGAAAAAAATACGCAGGTAAGTTATTTTTCTGGTTCCATCATTCGTTAATTCTTTAACAGTGATGCGTTTTTTTAATATCCATCCGACATATATGGAAATAAAAAAACCACCAATAGGTAAAAATATGTTAGATGATGTGAAATCCATCAAGTCAAAAAAGTTTTTTCCAAACAATTGCAATGTTGGCATTATTCCCAGTGATATCGAGCATAAGATACCTAACAAGAATACACATATAACAACCATTACTGTCGCTAACGGACGTTTCAAGTGCATCTCTTCCACACAGAAAGACACTATTACCTCAAGAAGTGATATGGCTGAAGTAAGTGCTGCAATACATAATAATATGAAAAAACAGGTAGAAAAAACCATTCCTCCAGCTATTTGTTGGAATACACTTGGTAAAGTAATGAACACCAATCCAGGGCCGGAATCTGGTGCGATTTGAAACGCAGCTGCTGCTGGAAAAATAGCAATACCTGCCAGTAAGGCAATGATTGTATCTGCTCCTGCAATCATGCCGGCAGAATATGTTAAATCTTCATCCCGCTTGATGTATGAACCATAAGTAATCAGACAACCCATACCTAGACTGAGTGAAAAAAATGCCTGCCCCATGGCAATAAGGATAGAATTACCCGTAAGTTTTGAAAAATCAGGTTTCAACAGAAAGGCTAACCCATCAGAGGCTCCAGGAAGAGTTACCGAACGAATGCATAATATAATCAGCAATAACAATAGTAAAGGCATCAATACCTTAGTACTTCGTTCGATACCTTTTTTGACACCCATCATCACTATGCCAAGTGACAGTACTAAAAAAAGAAACTGAAACAGGATCGGCTGGTAACTTCCGGTAATAAAACTATTGAACTGTTCTTTTGGATGGTCAGAAAGTGTTCCATTTATCGAACGGAGGATATATTCGATAGTCCATCCTCCCACTGCGCTGTAAAAAGAGAGGATAACAAAAGCGGCAACAATACCCATCACACCTATCAGATACCAGTGCGTGCCGGGAGACAAATGCTTGAAAGCTCTATAAGCATTACTCTGTGCGCGCCGGCCAATGCTAAACTCGGCCAGCATTACAGGTAACCCTATGACAACAATACACACTAAATAAACTAATATGAATGCTGCACCTCCGTTTTGACCGCATACATAAGGGAACCGCCATATATTCCCCAATCCGATAGCCGAACCGGCAGCTGCAGCAATGATGCCAAATTTTCCGGAAAAACTATCTCTTTTTTGGGTCATATGCTATGACGGGCGATTATATTTGTTGAGGTTGTATTATTTTTTGGATGCTATCAACGGAAGCGACACCAAGTTACCAAACTGGTAAATCGGTCGTTGTTTACTTGTTATTACAGATTTATCCAAACCTGCCGAAATTTCTACCACTTGAGGAATCCGGTAGTAAATGATGTTGGTAGCTTGCTGGTTGGGAGTGGTAGATGCCGGAATAGTGGCTTTGCCGATTTCATACCATACTTCTTTAGCTCCGGCAGTATTTTTATCCACTATACCCGCTCTGTCTGAAAAATAGAACAAAACAGCGGAGACGCCTGGCTTCTCGGGTAATATTGAATAGGTATATACGTAACGGTTTTCAAGTTTAGCTCCATTGAACAATGATAATAATTGCTCTTCCTGCTTATCAAATGCTTCAAGCGCTAATTTCAATGCTGCACCTTCTGGATGATAGTCAGTGTTTCCCATCAGTAGATCAAGGCGTCCCTGACGGATGTTAAATATTTGTGCAGCGGCTTCGCGAGCCTGTTCTTCAGTGGTTTTGCCGAGTACTTTGCGTTGTAGCACAGGGATACGAATAAAAGCTGTATCCGTGAGGATAGTTTTATAGAGCGTGTCCACTTTTTCGGTGGTAGTTGTTTTGATGGCCGTATTCATGAACTGGATATCCTCTGTTTTTTTCCCGGAATAAGTGTTATTGGTCAACACATTACTGGCAGTAATATCCACCAACAGGCCTTCTTGGGTAAATCGCAACAATTTGTCGATATTGTACGGATAATCAACAAAAGACAAGGCATACAAATGTTTGTTGTCCACTTCAGATTTGTCATTAATACGTATAGCCCCAATTTGCCACGTTTCCGCATCTTTCATTGGTACATTTTGTAGTCCGAGCATACGATTGGCATACTCGGCATAAGGACCCTTTTTAACAATGGTTTTGGTTACTTCCACCTCAAAAAACAATCGCGTTTGTGGAAGTCCATAAACCAAAGCGCTTTGTCCGGTTTGTTGTGAACCATTATATGGATAGGTATAAGTATCCTTTTTCGTTGCAGCGCATGATATCATCAATGCTGCCAAAACCATTCCCAACAGAATATTTTTTTTCATGATTGATTTTTATTTATATGAGTCTATAAAAACTTAACATTTCAAATTTCGAAATACTTTCCCGATGTATTTCACAATGTCACTGGCAATAAGTGCTTGTTGCCCCAATTTTTGGGCAGCTTTATCGCCTGCTGCACCATGTAACCAAACGCCCGCACATGCGGCTCTACATGGGGACCATCCTTGAGCCAGCAAAGATACGATAATTCCTGTTAAAACATCGCCGCTACCTCCAGTTGCCATGCCGGGATTCCCTGTAGTATTAAAAAAACAGTACCCGTCAGGTGTGGCAATTGAAGTGTGTGCCCCTTTCAAAACGATAAAAATAGCATGTTTACGTGCCATTTCTATTTGTTTTAAGTAGCGTTGATACCCGGAGTCCGAATTTCCGAATAAACGGTCAAACTCTTTAGGATGTGGGGTAATGATGCTATTTGGTGGCAACAAATTCAACCAGTCTTTATTTTCGGAAAGAATGTTTAGCGCATCAGCATCCAATACTAATTGGGCAGGAACTCCAGGTTCTTTAGCACCTACCATATGCAAAAGAGCTAATAAGAGTTGTTGCGTTTGTGCTTTTTTACCAATACCTGGGCCAATAGCGATTGCAGTATAAGGACTCAGGTCGGGAAGTTGTGATAAAACTTCCGGATGAGGATCTAATGAAACAAGTGCTTCTGGTGCAGATATTTGTATAATAATGCCTTCTTTTTGAGGAGTATGTGCTGTAACCAACCCTACACCTGTACGTAAACAGGCTCGGACAGCCAATACAGTCGCTCCCATCATATGGCCGCTTCCTGCAAAAATACACGCATGTCCGAAATTTCCTTTATGTGCGAATTTATGACGAGGTTCTATCCACTTGGCAATATTATGAGCGTGTAATGTAAAAATTTTTGACGATTGTTGTTCAATAATTTCCGGCAACAAACCGATATCGAGTACAGACCATTTGCCAAGAAAAGGGGCATTTTCAGTAAAGAAAAATGACAATTTAGGTTGTTGAAAGGTGAGGGTATAGGAGGCGCGAATGATAGTATTTGGATCATTATTCTCATTGTCTTCGCAAAAAAGCCCCGAGGGGATATCGATGGCAATGACCGTAGCATTGCTTCGATTGATGTGTTCCACCAGCTTTGCAGCCAATCCTTCAAGTCGTCGCGACAATCCAACACCGAACAAAGTATCAATAACTATAGTCGACGCTGTTATAGTGGGCAAGTTATTCTCGGTCAATTTGGTTGGTTGAATCTCACATTCCAGCAAACGCTGATAGTTTATCTGTGCGTCAGACGATAGATGATCGCTATCGACAAGTAAGTGTACCGATACCATGTAATGCAGTCCATGTAACATTCTTGCTATGGCCAAACCATCACCTCCATTGTTGCCCGGACCGACAAAAATTTCAACTTTCCGACTTCGTTCAAAATGTTCTGTTATCCAAAGGACACAGCCAGCAGCAGCTCGTTCCATCAACTGAACGGAGGTAATGGATTCGTGCTCTATGGTATAAGCGTCCACAGCCTGAATCTGTTTTGGGGAAAGAATTTTCATGCCTCAATGAATAAAATTTGTATAATGAGCATATGATGTATTTTTATTGTCGACCAAAGATGATACACGTATCTCGTCAATTTCCTCTAATATAGGCAACGTTTAACGTATATCTTAAGTTTTTTAAGATACACATTAAATGACTTGGTGTTTTCATTAAATATTTTAATGTGTTTATTAAAAATATCACCTTTGTATGAAAACTTTTATGTGAAACAAATATTTTGCCCATGTAAAAATAAATTTTCGAATCGTTCAATAGAATAACTGACGATGATTGATGGGGTAATTATAAAAACAAGAACAGACTCAGCGCCATAACTACCATGCCAGAAACCAGTCCGATAATCGAAATATGATGTTCTCCGAATTTTTCTGCTGTAGGTAAAAGTTCATCCAACGATATATAAACCATGATACCGGAGACAGCAGCCAATATGATGCCATTGATTACCGGAGACCAAAAAGGCATCAGGAATAAATAAGCGAGCAATGCCCCCAGTGGTTCGGCTAAGCCTGATATAAAAGAAAACCAAAACGCTTTTCTTTTGCTTCCGGTTGCATGGTAAATAGGTACCGATACGGCAATTCCTTCTGGAATGTTATGGATGGCAATGGCTATGGTAATAGGAATAGCTATCTCTAAACTGCCTAATGCCGAAGTAAAAGTAGCAATCCCTTCCGGAAAATTGTGAATGGCAATAGAAAGCGCTACTACAAGACCTGTACGATGTAATGAATTCCTACCTCTTCGATGCATTTCTTCAACACTGTGCACTTCATGAGGATTGTTTGCCACAGGTATCAAAAAGTCAATCAATGCAATCATTCCGATTCCACCGAAAAAAGCCAGTAATAAATAAAGTGTACCAATCTTGTCGCCAAAGTGGGTCAATAGTCCGTCTTTTGCAACAGGCAACATTTCCATGAACGACACATATAACATCACGCCTGCAGAAAAACCTAATGATACACACAAAAATTTTGTATTGGTACGTTTGGCCAACAAGGCGATAAAACTACCGATGCCTGTCGAAAGTCCTGCAATGAGTGTAAGACCAAAAGCTATCAATATGTTTTGTTGTTCTATCATCTATCTTTTGTGGCAAGTATCGATAAAATTTGCAAGTTATATAAATTAAACAAAAATGGAGCGTAATGGTGGATTTGTCGAATAAAAATGATAAGGCAAAAACGTCTGATTTTGTTTTTCAGACAGCTTCGCCTGTCCGGCGTCGTTTTATTTCCATCATGCAACAGGCATAGTGCATTTTAAAAGCAAAATAGAAAATAATATCTGTAAGGAAATCCGCTTTGTACAAGGTTTATCCTTAATTTTGACTTTTTATTCAACTTCTTGGGAGAGAGAATTTATAAAAATAGCTATTATTGACAATTTTATAGTGATTTTTCACTATAAAATAGCGAAATTTAGCTATTTTTTTGTTAATTTTATAAATCAACGTATCAGATATTTAAGTTTTAATAATTTTTGACGTGTCAGATCTGATAAAAATAATAGATATTTTTGCTGGATTTACGAAAAAACGTATTTTTGTGCACAAAATTTTAATTATGAGGTTAATAGGCAAATTAGTAGTTTTTTTAGCGCTTGCTTCCATTGTCCAATGTGCTAATTCTCAACCACCTATAGATACACTTTCGACTTCTGTCATATTAATGGAAAGCGATATTACCTTAGAAGAAGATGAAGCAGGTATCAGTATCGATTCGTTAATGTTCTTGGTAAATAACGGAATGATTGATTCAATGATCATACCCGCCGCGGAATTGTATGGTTATATATGGAGCAATCAGCTTGTGAATCCATATGGACAGCGCGTTATTGACATGCCCGATACTATTTGCATTGATTTTTCTCAATATTACCACGCCAATAAAAATGTAGTTACTTCAGATTTTGGTTTTCGTAAGGGTTGGCGCTTTCATTATGGTATTGATACGCGGTTGAAGATTGGGGACTCTATATGTACTTCGTTTGATGGTATGGTTCGTATCGTCAAGCGGGGTAAAGCTTATGGAAATTATGTTGTTATCAGGCATTTTAATGGACTCGAAACCGTTTATGCGCATTTAAGTAAGACCTTTGTGAAAGACAATCAAGTAGTGCGAGCGGGTGAAGTTATTGCATTAGGTGGGAATACAGGTCGGTCTACCGGGCCACATTTGCATTATGAAATTCGTTACCTCGGGCAACCAATACCTCCAAGAGAACTTATTGATTTCGAGACTTATGCTGCAAAGACGAAAACAGTCAATTTATGTGCCGGTCATTTTGCTTATGCGCAGGAGCTGGAAAAAATCCGTTATTATACCGTTCGCAAAGGTGATACATTATATGGGATATCACTGAAAACAGGCGTCAGTATGGATAAGCTTTGCGCCTTAAATAAGATCAAAAAAAGTTCCATTTTGCGTATTGGACAAAAAATACGGTATACCTGATATTTACAAGGGCTCTTTGGCTCTTTCCATGTATGACCTGAAATGTCCATATTTTGTAGGATAAATGGTAGAATAGTTTATGTATTGAAGTTGTGAAATACCTTACACCTAAAAAATCGCTCGGGCAACATTTTCTGACAGATAAAAATATTGCTGTCAAGATTGTGTCTGCACTCAAGGCAGAAGGGGTTGAGCATGTGATAGAAGTCGGCCCTGGAATGGGTGCGCTGACACCTTTATTGTTGCAGGAGCAGCGTTTCGATACTCGTTTCATAGAAATTGACGCTGAAGCAGCAGAATATCTTGAAACCCAATATCCCCAAATCAAAGGAAGATTAATCATAGCCGATTTTTTACGTTATCCTCTATGCGAGCAATATAAAGGTAGTCCGGTAGCTATTATCGGTAATTTCCCCTACAATATTTCTACACAAATATTCTTTAAAGTACTTGAACACCGTTCGCAGGTGAAAGAAGTCGTCGGCATGTTGCAAAAGGAGGTCGCCGAACGTATTGCTGCTCCTCCGGGTTCAAAAACTTATGGAATTACCAGTGTATTGCTGCAGGCATTTTATGATATTGAATACTTGTTTACTGTTCACGAGCATGTATTCGCACCGCCGCCGAAAGTCAAGTCGGGAGTTATCCGGTTAACCCGGAATCATGTGGAGACATTGCCCTGCGATGAAACGTTGTTTATCAGGGTAGTGAAAACGGCTTTTAACCAGCGGAGAAAAATGCTCAGTAATTCATTGAAAAGCCTTTTAACTGCCGGATCTGCTGACAATCCAATGCTTAGTAAACGTCCGGAGCAGCTGAGTGTACAGGACTTTATTGAATTGACGACATATATTGAAGCATCTCGGGGAGATAAGCTTTCTGGTATGTGACATGTCTGGATAAAAGAAGTCATCGGAAAAACATATTTTTGAATAACGTTTCTAACTATATTATAATGATGCGACAAGTGTTCTTTTTGTACCTTAAAGTATAAAATCTTGGCTATAAGACAGTAATGAGTTTCTATGATGAAATATGATTTAATCATGAAGATTTATTATTTTTGTTTTTTAGTATTACATATCCGTCATTTGGCTAATTAAGTATAGTAAGTTATTTGACATCTGTAAGTTCAATTAGTCTCATCGCGAAAAAGAATTTCATAGTGAAAAAGTATCTTGTTATCGTTTTGTTGTCGTTACCATTCTTATTTTCAAGTTGTTTTAAATTTGAGAATGCAGAATTAATCGCTATTAAAGATGTAACTTATAAAGAGTTTAAAAACAATGCATTGCGGTTGGATATCTTGACGACTATCAATAACCCCAATAGGTTTAAATTGAAAATAAAAGGTGGTAATATTGTATTGAAATTGGACGATAAAACCATAGGAACGGTAACACAAATCGAACATATTGAATTGGCAGGACGGACGCAAAAAGATTATCAAATACAAGTGACTGTTGAAATGCAGGATTCAATGTCCAGTTTGCCGGCGCTGTTCCGTATATTGATGAACGAAACGAATAGGTTGAATTTATCAGGGTCTGTACAGGTGAAATCGTTGATGTATTCCAAGACAATTACAGTGGACAAGTTGTCATTTAAGTAAAATGTAATATATAAATTTTTGTCACGTGTGGTTAAATGGAGAATGCGGGGTGATTCAAAGATATTCAATAGCAATTAAGGAAGTATTACAAAATTAATGTTTATATATCATGTCTACGTTGTATTTTTCTATCAGCAAACAGGCTTTAATGCCACAAGAGGAGCTTTTGAAAATAGAGAACAATCATAGAAAATTACTCATAGGCATTCCCAAAGAATCCGATCTATGTGAAAATAGGATTGTACTGACTCCCGAGACTGTGGGGGTACTGGTACAAAACGGACATCATGTATTGGTAGAAAAACATGCAGGCATGAATGCCAACTATGCTGATTTGCAGTATAGTGAAATGGGGGCATATATTGTTGAGCGAGAGGAGGTATATAGGGCTGATATTCTTTTTAAAATTACGCCTCCTACTATAGACGAAGTAGCACTCATGAAGGAACATCAAGTGGTCTTTTCGTTTCTTTCCGGTTACCAACTTACTGAGGAATACATACGTAAACTGATGCACAAACACATCACAGCCATCTCTTTCGAAGGGATTAAAGACCGTTTTGGATGTTATCCTTTAGTGAAAATCATGAGCGAGATAGCTGGGAATACTTCCATCCAAATTGCCGCGGAATACCTTAGTAAATCGACTAATGGCAAAGGGGTTTTACTGGGAGGCATTTCGGGAGTTAATCCTGCTGAAGTGGTTATCATAGGTTCTGGAACAGCTGCTGAGTTTGCTGCACGTTCTGCGTTAGGATTGGGCGCTTTTGTCCGCATATTTGATAATTCGGTGTATCGGTTGCAGCGGTTGCAATGTAATTTGGGTATGCGTCTATATACCTCTGTGATGCACCCACAAGTATTGGCCAAGGCCCTATCTTCTGCTGATGCTTTAATCGGGGCTGCTTATATGGACGGCTATCAGTGCAATTGTTTGGTTACAGAGGAGATGGTGGCTTCGATGAAACCGGGGACGGTCATTGTAGATTTGAGCATTAACCAAGGTGGATGTTGTGAAACCTCTGAAATATGCAGTTTGAATAACCCGATCGTAGTAAAATATGGAGTTATCCACTATTGTGTTCCTAATATCACTTCGCGCGTGCCTCGTACTGCATCGATGGCAATCAGTAATATTGTAGTAAATATGATTTTACAAATGGGACAACAGGGAAGTTTATCCGATTGGCTCAAATCAGATGCTGGTATACGGAATGGAGTGTATGTGTTTAACGGGATATTGACCAATTCACATATCGGTAACTTGTTTGGATTACCATTTCAGGATATCCATTTGTTAATGGCTGCATTTTAACCATACAAAAAAATCACCAACCAATTTTGGCATCGTTACCTAATTACACCATTTATTACCATAATGCGCTTATTTTCAATCTACTAATCCTTAAATTGTTGAACTGGACTTGTGATCTCAACGAAAGCAGGACCCCTTTCACCCAAAAAGGGCAAACGAGCGTAAGTTTCAGATTAACTCCGCTTTAATGAATTGCTTTACCTAATGTAAAACAGTCAAAAGTAAGGAAAAAAGCATCTTGAAGCAAGAGTTCCGTTTCCAACTTTCAATTAGTTCACAGTTTCGCCCACAAAAGGGTGGGACATAATACCCGTTAATTATTTGCGTAAAATATAAAACAAATTGTACATTTATACGTATAACTTATGTTTCAAATATCTGCAAATGAATAAAATGATATTTTAAATCATCGTATGCTTCGCCATCAACTTGCATTTATTTCTTTTTTGTTGATTTTGTGGTTGTTTCCTGACTCTCTTCATGCCCAAGGCAAGTTTACGGGAGTCCCTGTGACGGTAGATGCCGGCGGAGCGGGTGATTTCATATCACTGCGCGAAGCTGCTGAAAATTACAACACTTACGGCATTACGGGTCATACAACCCTGGTAGTTTCAAGCGACTTGGAAGAAACGCAAACGGCACAATTTGGAAATGCTCCGGGTTCGGGCATTTACAAGCTTACCATTACCACCGACGGTACTCGCCGTATGGTGTCGGGTAACATCAACGGGCCGATTATCCGGCTATATGGCGCTAATAACATCACCATCGACGGTATCGCACAGGCAACCGCTTCCAATCTTACGGGTAACATGCTGGTGGTGCAAAACACACATACCGTTGAGGCGGCTTCGGTGGGTACTATCCATGTGATACCGGACGGTGCGGATAAAGGCTCAAATATCGTCATCCGCAACACCGAGATGGGCAACGCCGTGTGGGACACGCAGGGGATTGCCAACTTGCTGGTCAGTACCGACAGCATCCGGGTGGAAGGCTGTTATTTGCACGGCGCCAACGAAAACCTGATTGCACAAAACCTAAGGCGGCTTGTGTTCAGGAATAATGTAGTAAGCGATTCGAGAAAAAGCGGGTTAAGCATCGGGATGTATTATCCTGAACAGTTCGTTATCAGCGGGAATGTGATTGACAACATCACCAACTCCGGAAGCGGTGACCGGCAATTACAGGGTATTTTCCTATCCTCGGCGGGACTTGGTACTTTAACGATTACCGGTAACATCATCCGCAATATCAATAACCAAATGACGGGTGATGCAGGCGCGTACGGGATGGTGCTCTACACCGACGGTTATCTGAACATAAGCGGTAACACTGTCAGCAGTATCGGTAATGCTTCCGACAACCCCGCCCACAGCGCTGCGGGGATTTTCTGTATTCTTGGTGAACTGGGAGCCAACGGCGGCGTGGCCGATTTGAAAAACAACATCATCGACGATATTACCGACCGCAATTTTCCTTTCGGTATCGGGATATTTTCAGACAAGGCAACGGCGCGCGGATATGCCGTCGGTAATACCATCACCGGCATAACGGCTTCGGCGGGCGTGAACGGCAACAATGCCGCAGGTGTCGCAATGAATGCACCGGGCGTTGTTTCGGGCAACCGGATTTCGGGTATCGTCGCCCCGGCCGGTTCGGCAAAGGGTTTGTACGGGCAACATTCGCTGGGCGACGTTACTCTGATGTACAACAATTTCCTGTCGGGTATCACGGGGAAAGCTGCTGCCGGTATCTACATCGAAAGCGGTACGGGTTTTAAAGCATACCACAATACGGTACTCTTGTC
>JAVBMZ010000188.1:0-33688 GCA_031551935.1 Bacteroidales bacterium | reverse complement strand
ATTTTATATACCAGCGTTGATGTTATGAAAAAATTAAGTATGGACGAATTGCACCGTAAAAGCGTCGGTGAATTCAGACAATCAGAAAAATTACCTTTGGTGGTAGTATTAGACAATGTTCGAAGCATGCACAATATTGGTTCAATATTCCGTACTTGTGATGCATTTTTGCTCGAATCGCTGTATCTATGCGGCATCTCGAGCACTCCTCCCAATAAAGAAATTCATAAAACAGCTTTAGGAGCGGAAGAATCAGTCAATTGGAAATACTTTGAAACAACCACGCAAGCCATAGAACATTTGCAGGCTAATGGGTACTCAGTATGGGGCGTGGAACAAACACAAAACAGCACGTCACTGGAACATTTTGCTACAGAACGTGGAGCACGTTACGCATTGGTTTTTGGTAATGAGGTACATGGCATCGATCAAGCAGTGATTGACCGATGCCATGGCTGTATCGAGATACCTCAATTTGGCACCAAACATTCATTCAATGTATCCATAAGCGCTGGTATTGTGCTATGGGAATGCTATAAACAGATGAAAGATATCCGTTAGCTCCTACTGATCTTACTGTGGCTCTTTGTTAAAAATTGCATGAATCCGTTTCATGTCAAACTTCGATGTCCGGTCATAGAAATAAATTCCATTTTGTTCTTGTTCCACATCTGTAAGTTGCGTGTAACAATAACCCCATAAATGATCTTTCAACGAAAGCATGGCATTGATTTGTCCTTCCAATCGTGCATAAAAATCTTCCAAGCTGCGCGGTGGTTCACCATAACCCCAGGATTGGGTCTGACTATTCTGCATTTGTTTTTCCTGATCTTTGACCCATTTGATACCGCCTACTTCATCAATAAAATACGGTATGGAACCGTCGTAAACAGGAAATTCATAATGAGTGTCATCTTTCAATCCGTTAAAGCCAATATTCATGGACGGGACACCTTGTACCCACATAGGAGTTTTGAAAAAAATCCCGTCTTTGTAGACGATGTCCTTCAGTTTGGCAGGATCTTGTTCATAATTATGCACGGTCCAGATATCTGTTTTGATATGTGTACCCCCACTCACATCATTAATGGGTCGCGTCGGGTCAAGGGCCTTAGTCATGTTATAAAGATCTTCTACCAAACGTGGATACTGTTTTTTATCAGGCCACCATTGTTCGTTCATTGGCGTCCAAGTTACCAACGAGGGATGGTTCCGGTCGCGGATAACGGTTTCGCACCATTCGAGGATAAAGTTGCGGGCTACTTCAATGTCATTTACATCCATTCCCCAGCTGGAAGCTTCTCCCCAGGTGAGATATCCTAATTTATCCGCCCAATAGTAAAATCTTTCTTCAAAAACTTTTTGGTGCAACCGTGCTCCATTGAAACCAGCTTCCATGGACAATTCGATATCTTTTTTCAAAGCAGCATCGGAAGGAGCTGTCCATATTCCATCCGGATAAAACCCCTGATCAAGTACCAAACGTTGATAATAAGGCTTATTGTTCAAATAGATACGGTTGCCTTCGATATGTATTTTCCGCATACCAGTATATGATTTCACCTCATCCATTACATTACCCTTGATATCTACTACCTGGTAGACAATATCATATAAAAATGGATTTTCGGGACTCCAGGTTTTCATATTTTTGATAGGCAATATGATAGGACTGTTGTTGGCCGCTTTCACTGTTTGTGTAGCCACTATTTTACCATTATCTTTGAATGTTACCTTAAAGTTACTACCGTTTTCCGTATAAAATTGAGGGTGTATCACCACTTGTTTTTGATCAATATCGGTAATTACTTGTACTGATTTTAAACTACCAGGAGCAACAGCCTCCATCCAAACAGTTTGCCAGATGCCGGTCGTACGTGTATAATTGCATGAATAGGAAGAAAACTGAAGGCATTGTTTGCCGGCAGTCTGTTTGGCCGAACGGACATCGCTTGTGGCATAAACTACCAGATTATGGGTTTTTCCTGGTGTAACAAATTTTGTTATATCTATGGAGAAAGATGATGTTCCGCCAAAATGACGTCCTGCGAATTGTCCGTCGATATAAATTTCCGAATTAAAATAAACAGCACCAAAGTTCAGCAGGATATTTTTTCCCGACCACCCAGTTGGAATAAGGATGTTACGTTGATACCAAATGTGGTTGATAAAGTCGGTATATGCCACACCGGATAGCTTGCTTTCGGGAGCAAACGGCACGATGATTTTTCCGTTAAATTTTTCGGATGACGGATAATTTTTTTCCAATCCGGAGCCTACGAAATCGAAGGTATAGGACCATTCACCGTTTAGATTGACCCAACTACTTCGTTCAAATTGGGGACGCGGATATTCCGGACGCGGAATTTGTTGACTTTGCACTGAAGTAATAGAAATAACCGATACGGCCAATAATAAAAATAAATATTTCATTTTTCTGTGATTTAAATAGTTATGGACAAATACTTCCCAAAGATATAAAATACTTATATGCAGTAGTAAAAAATATATCAAACTATTTGTAAATTGATGTTTTGGCTAATGTTAAATGCTGATGGATAAAAACATCCCTATCAGTTGAAACACCTATTCATTGGTTCACTTTTCAGCGTCTCTACTAATTCATACAAGAATTGACTGTAAGATGTTGTATTTTGTTCATTTTGTTGTAACGCCGGCATTGCTCGCAGATACTGTAACCCAGTATGGCACCCAGCATGAAATCCTCTTTGGGCGAAAGTTTGTTCAACGGCTTGTCGCATATGCTACTAATAACGTCAATGCAAACTTTCGTGCCAAAAAAGATATTAAATCTTTCGTCACTGATGGGGCAGATAAAATAAGCTATTTTGTTTGTTTCCAGCTTTCTGATGACTGAATTGCGACAATCGGTTGAAAGGGTACAAAGCGCCGTATCACGGATGCCCTTTTTATATTCGTAAATCAAGTGTGAAAAAACTTTCAGTTTTTCCATAAATGGAATTTTTCAGTTATAAAGTACGCTCAGTTTTTATTTGTTGAACCCAACGGGTTACGCGTTCTTCGGTTTTATTGCTTTCGTTATCCTCATCAATAGGTAATCCACAGAATGTACCGTTTTTGGCGGCCATTGACTCATCGAAAGAATAATCTGTGCTTGGTACGCCTTTCCCGATAATGGCTGCACCTGCCTTCTCGGCAGCTTCGGCAATAATACCAATGGCATCACAAAAGCTATCAGGATAAGATGACGAATCACCAGTGCCGAAAATAGCTACTTGTTTACCCGATAAATTGGCCTTTTTAAGCTGTTCGATAAAGCCTTCCCAATCGTCTTGCAGATCACCTAGTCCCCAAGTAGATGAACCCAGTAACAGTAGGTCGTAATTGAGTAATCGGTCAGCGGTAGCTTTTGCAACGTCTATGACTTCCGTTTTAGCCACGTTTAATTTTTCTGCTATCAGCTCAGCTACATGTTGGGTATTCCCTGAAGACGAACCATAAAATATACCTATTTTTTTCATGATGGTGGATAAATTTCTGATGGATAATTGATGGCGTGCAAAAAAATATTTACATACCGAATGCAAAAATAGATGACTTCTGATAGGTGAACAATAGCTATTTCAGGGGATTTTTTGATTGGTTATATCCCTTAAAATAGGGATTTGTCATGGAGAGGATAATTTTTTTCGTAAAATGTGGTTATTTTTCCAAATGCATCAAATATTTTTCCTTCTCATTTGTCTACATTAATAGGAAACCATATGTGCCAAATTTTTTAAATCTATCAGACATGAAAATCAATCAACATAATCCATACAAAGTTTTCATCAACCGATTTGATGTAGCAATTAAGAGAATCAGAAACTTCAAGAAAAGCATGGAAGAAGCGCTTGAAATGTTTCTTTACGCGTGCACATTAACCGGTACCATGCGTTGACTGTAAACTATTCATATATCAAAAAAACAGACCGACCGGTCGGTCTGTTTTAAATAGAACAAAAATTAGCCTTCTATGGGTATGTATACCTCTGTTAGTAATTCCTGTTGTTTGACTTTTTCCGGATGGTTAAGGTATTTTTCGAACGAAATATTGTCTCTCAGGCAATAGCCACTTTTCGGCAGCCATTCAGCATAAATACCGTTGTATAAGCCCATCAGTCCGCTATAAGAGCCTTTAAGAGTAAATACGGCATACTTTCCGCCTTTGATGGTTTGATAGCCAAACTCGCCTTGTGGTTTGATATACTTGTCTGTAGTGATACATGCATAAAAGCGGCAGCGGTCGGGAGAAGTAATGGTAGGGTCGTCAAAACTCAATCCCAAATACTCCGTTTGTTCATGAATGATTTGGTTTTGAAGGGCAAATGAAAATACTTTGCCCCAAGCTATATTGTAAGATTTAGGAGTGCCGTACACGTCAATGATGCGGATATATACATACGATATATCCTTCACCATGCGTATTTCAGGGGCCGGCAGTTGATAGTCAGGAATCAACGGTTTATGGTATATTATCTCATTATTTGCCATACTTCGGTAGGCAACGGGAGATATTCCAAAATGCTTCTTAAATGCTTTTGAAAATGCTTGTATCGTTTGATAGCCTGACTTTTCTATGAGCGATTCCAGTTGCGCTGAACTTGTCCGTAATCGTTGTGCAGCATGCTCTAAACGCAACCGTTGGATATATTCTCCTACATTTTCACCCATCATCGACCTAAAAATACGATGAAAATGGAATGTTGATATATGCGCTATCTCAGCTAAGGTTGCTAAGTCGACCGGTTCGGTCAGGTGCTGGTCGATATATTCTACTACACGATTAACCGCTTTGTGGTATTCGTTTTCTGTCGTTTTCTTTTTCGCCCAACGTTTCAATTGTGGAAAGTGTTGTTTCATTAGAGAGATAGCCTCTTCTCTCGTTGGGTTACGTCCATCAGGCATATTCCATTGATCCACAAAACGGGCGCACAATTCAATCATCTCGTCCATACTGACATGAGCAGTGAACGACCCGTTTTGATAGCAAAAACGGCAATAGTCATGATTCCTATTGCCTGTTTCGTTGGTTCCAAAATGTTCGGGAACCCGTATTGGCATTCCGCAACTCTGGCAAATAAGTTCTTCTTGCTTCAACTTTGGGAACCCTTATGCTTAGATTAATGTTGAGTAGCCCAACGTTTTAATTTGGGGAAATACTGTTTCATTTGAGCGATGGCTTCTTCTTTTGTCAGTTTCTTACCAGCATCCTTATTGAATTCTTCGACAAATTGAGCACAGTGGTCAATCATCTCATCCACCGTCAGATTTTGTGTGAATGAACCATCTTTGAAGCAATATGCACAATAGTCCTTGTTCATTGATTGGTCTTTGTTGGTCCCAAATTGTTCAAGCGCTGTCAACGGCATTCCGCAACTTTGGCAAAATATCTGTTCCATATTGTTATTATTTTAAAATTAAATACTTATGACAAAAATAACATATTAAACTGAATGAAATGTTATCCAATATTGCGAATTTGGTGTTACATTTATTTTTTATATACTTTAATCTTGTATGAACAATCAACCTTCCCTTTGGCAATAGCATTGAGCTTAGCAACAATCAATTTGCGGCGCAGGGGAGAAATTTTGTCGATAAATAAGGCTCCTTCGATGTGGTCGTACTCGTGCTGGATGATGCGTGCTGGTGTTTCGTCATATTCTTCGGAATGAGGTTGAAAGTTTTCATCCAAATAGTCTATTTTAATATGGGATGGGCGTTTCACCGACTCACGTATTTGCGGAAGACTGAGGCAGCCTTCGGTGTCAATCCAATCATCACCACTACGTTCGGTTATGTTGGGATTGATAAATACTTTCTTGAAAGAGTGTAATATATCATTTGGATTTTCTTCATCAGCCATAGGGGATCCGTCTATGACCAACAAACGGATGTTTTTTCCAATCTGAGGGGCTGCCAAACCAACACCATCTGCATGATACATCGTTTCGAACATATCGGCAATCAATTGCTGCAAATCGGGATGATCCGGCGTGATATCTTCGCTTTTTTTCCGCAATAGCGGCCATCCGTACACATAAATTGGTAATACCATAACAAAAATATAAATATAATATTTCAGGGCATTTATTAACTGAAATATGATGCAAAAATACAAATTCTCGCCACTACTTCAAGACCTTTTATCTCGGGATTCCAAAACACTATTTGAATTCCGCATTAATCGCTTTTCCTTTCGCTGTTTCGGCAAATTTATATGGCGATATTTCCACCTCACCAG
Organism: Bacteroidales bacterium; assembly: GCA_031551935.1. GTDB lineage: Bacteria > Bacteroidota > Bacteroidia > Bacteroidales > UBA4181 > JAIRLS01. The sequence goes on along the minus strand of JAVBMZ010000188.1, from coordinate 27,420 downwards.
TAATAAATTCAGGAATATTATATGATTTCATAGACAGGTCATAATACATCGGGTCTTTTTGAGGTAAAAGGAAAGGTTTGTGGGCATTCCCTTCTGTGTCGAAATAACAGATATACGGACGAGTGAATGTTCCATCCATACGGCGGCTGCCAAATACTATCCAACGACCATTGGACGACCATGAATGGTAACTATCACTTTGATCGCTATTCGTTGTCGCCATGTTGGTGATTTTGTTTGTTTCTAAATTCAACAAATAGAGATCGTTATCGCGATGCCATATTGGGAAAGTTCCATAAGCCGACATACAAAGAACTATGTATTTCCCATCTGGCGATACGCGCGCCATAGCAACACTTTTTCTGGTGTGTGCCGATGATACCATGGTATCTATTTGTATACCGAAACGGCCTATGGAAGCATCGAATGGAATACGCAATAAATCATAACGTAAGGAATCATACTGTTCAGGCATGGGACGGGCTTGGGCACTACAAAAATATAAATAGCGGCCGTCAGGAGACCATTCGGGAAAAGTTTCGAAACTTGCTTTAGAACATATCAGGCTATCAGTAAAAATAGTGTTGGTTTCGGTATCGTATATCACCAAGTCCGATTCGCGGTCATATACTTCTGCTTTGTTGGTGTGCGTTGAGTGAGAGACTAACCACGTACTGTTTACTGAAAAAGCCACATAACGTCCTTCTGGATGCCAACTGGGATAAACGCCTGCCGATAGTGTTTCTGGAGTTTTGGTGTTTACTTTAGTGACCGTGCCATCCTTCAGGAACAAAGTGCCTGCATTCATTTCCCGCACATGAAAAAGCATTGTCTGAGGATTTTTCTTACAAAACGAATGACAATTCATACAACTACCTCCTGTTAAGGAATTAAGCATGATTGGCTTTTCGTCAAAATTTTCCACACATCGTTGATAAATCCCTACCTTATTCCATGCTTCGTAGTTTGGTTCAATCAAACGATATGCAAGATATGGGTCGATGGATTCATCAGCAATAGTGAACCGTAAAGACGGATAGCGTGCCCATCCGGAAGCCTGTTTTGCGAAGATACTAATAGCCAATTGTTCGCCTCGATGATCATCCAACAGTCTTTTCCATTTTTTCAAAGGTATTTGAACCTTGCCTTTACTGGATATGTCGAACGAATCTTTTCCGATGATGGCAAATCGGATGATAAAACGGGAACCATCTTCTCTGATCATGAAATTCAAAGGGGCAATATTATATGGAATCACCGTACCTTCATAAGCAGGGTAAATATTTGCATCATGATCCATATTGAAGTACAATTTGTCTGGGTTATTACAAGCAGACAATATCATGATTAGGAGAACAAGCGTCGTCCATATGGTCTTTACCAATCTGTTGACAATTGCTGGTAAGGCTACCTGTTGTTTGTCAATGATGGGATATGATTTAATATATTTTCTTTTCATCTTTTCCCTGTATTGTTGAAGATTCTATAAATTGCATATAATACCAGTACGTGTTACCAAATTGTTTTTTCAATTGTTCAAAATTGCGTTTACTACCCTGTGCGGCGTTGTATGCTTGTCCAAATTTGTTAAAACGTTCAAGTGTGGCATTGCTGATGGGGTATTGTAAAAAAAAGTCTTGTCCTATTTTCGCCACATTCTGGTATATGAGCAATGCTTCCTCGTAATGTGTAGGTATATTCGGATAGTCAAAATTTTTGTAATATGTATCTATACACCATTTTACCTGTTCAATATTTTTTTCCAACATATAGAACGCCATCAGGTACTCAAAAGCTATACGATGTTGTGGATTGGTTTGCAACAACATCTGTAAAGTATAATCGGGGTATCGATAATCGACAAAAAAATCTTTACACCAGTAGGGTTGTGGTGCATTCGGAATATGAAAAGTAGAATCGGCCATAGACAAGGCAAGATTTTTGCGTTGCTGTTTTGCCCATTGGCGATAAGTCCCGCTGTGCTCAAAGTGTGTCAAATATTTACAAACGGCTGTTGAATCACGGCGAATCATATTGGTGAATACCAATCTCTCTAATGCTTGTGCATTCGGTTCTTTCGGACTGGATACCATTGCTTTAAAAGCACATTGTTCCGCTTCGGGAATAAGTCCTAGACGGTAATATACTTCACTAAAAAACCACTCAACATGATAATTCCATTGCCAATTAATGAATAACCCGTCTGTACCTATCTGATGGTACTGAAACATGCGGTAGGGCATCTGCCCGGATTCAGCAAGAGCAATATTGGTAAAATAACAGACTAAAGGATTTGGAGCAGGATACGTTTTACCCAATATAGCAACATTTTTCCAGTTCCCATGTTGTACCCCGTACGCCATATGGTAAATCATTTCAATTCTACGATTGTATATTGAATAACTACCATAAGCAGTAATTGCAAAAATAAGTATACAATTCAAAATAAGAACCTTATATGTATTTATCATCCAACCATTGACTTTAGCTGCTATAAGCCTCCAAAAGAAGTATAATACCGGGAAAGAAAGCCATGCAATTTTGGTAATAGTTGGTAAGAGCAAAGTGCCTGGAGTTAATGCAAAATATGCTTCGTGAATAGGAACAATATACAAGAACTTCCATGCCAAATATGGCAATAATATCGACCACGCAGCTAACAGTGATATATACCCATATTTAAACCTGTATCTTTTTTCGAAACACTCAAAAATAACAATCATTGCAACCAATAGAAAAGCATTACCTCCAGCTATGAAATATAAGACAGTACATAAACCTATCCCGATGATATATTTTATAGGTAACCGTAGTTTGATATACCACCTAAATCCAATCAAAAATAAGATAAGCCCCAATGCATAAGATATGTCAAAAGCTATATGTACAAAGGATACGAATAATAATATTATAGGAATAAATGAGAGACAAAATAGCCGTTCAAAACTACCAACTGATTTACAGATGGAATAGAAAAGTATGAAGATGCTTGCAAGTACAACTCCAATAATCATAGAACCTATTACCGGATAAAGATAAAATTGGGTGAGAAATGAACCGACATATTCAAGCAATCCGCCGGGACGACTCATATATGAATAAAAATATAATTTGTCGAATCTGAAAAGCTGTATCTGTTCGTGATAATACAGTACGGCAAAACGATTATAGTATGCGAACCATATGATTACGAAAATGATAAATAAAAAAAGTATGGAACTAATTGTAATAAAATATTTACGGGACATAGGCATAGTTATCAATAGATATTTTTATAGTACAAAAATACTTATTTTTCGTTAACCGGAAGATATTAAAATTAAAGTAGTAATTATGTTTTGGATTATGAATCAATGTGTTTGCCAACTGCGGATGTGATTTGTGTCCTTTAGGATAGATGGGTAAAGAATATTGATTATCGTTGGGTTTCAAGGTAGGATTGCAACAGAATAGTTGCGCTTACTTTATCAATAGTAGCCTTATTTTGGCGGTCTTTTTTTTTCATACCTCCTTCAATCATTGCACGAACAGCTAATTTAGACGTGTAACGCTCGTCTAATGTACTAATACCGATATGGGGAAAGCGTTTTTTCAAACGATTGATAAAAGGTTGAACGTAACGGGTCATTGTGTCGGATTCAGAGCCATCAAGCATCGTAGGGCATCCGATAATTATGTGCTCCACATTTTCTGTTGCCATATAGCTTTCAAGCCAGGTAAGCACTTGGTCGGAAGGTATGGTATCTAACCCGCTTGCTATCATTTGCAACGGATCTGTAACAGCTATACCTGTACGCTTGCGTCCGTAATCAATGCCGATAACGCGTCCCATTTTAAAAATACTTTTTATCCTGCAAAGGTACGATTTTATCACTAATTGTCTATTTTTGCACAACACTTTCGAAAACGAATAATTCATGAATATACTATTGATTGGTTCGGGAGGCCGTGAACATGCATTGGCATGGAAGATGGCACAGAGTCCCGTTTTAAATCACTTATTTATAGCACCTGGCAATGCCGGAACATCTCAAGTCGGTTTCAATGTCCCCATTGAAGTCAACGATTTTACGGAAATGGGTAAATTTGCTTTGCAGGAACATATCAGCATGATAGTGGTAGGTCCGGAAGAACCGTTGGTAAGAGGTATCGTAGATTATTTTGCCAATCACCCTGAATTAAAATATATACCTGTTATCGGTCCTTCCCAACAGGGTGCTCAATTGGAAGGTAGTAAAGACTTTGCCAAGGAGTTTATGATGCGTCATGGGATTCCCACTGCTTCGTATCGTAGCTTTTTAGTTGGCCAGGAAACAGAAGCACAGGATTTCATTCGAACAATGCAACCGCCTTACGTTCTAAAAGCCGACGGGCTGGCGGCTGGTAAAGGCGTGGTTATTGTCAATACTCAAGAAGAGGCTTTTAAGGAGTTACACTGCATGTTTTCAGGTAAATTTGGTGCAGCCGGTGATAAAGTTGTTATCGAACAATTCCTTTCGGGTATCGAACTTTCTGTCTTTGCCATTACTGACGGAAAAAACTATATGATACTACCTGAGGCCAAAGATTATAAACGTGTTGGAGAGGGTGATAGTGGCTTGAATACTGGTGGTATGGGCGCCGTTTCCCCTGTTCCATTTGCTGATAATGCATTTATGCGCAAGGTGGAAGAGCGTATTGTCCGTCCGACAGTAGATGGACTTCGCGATGAAGGCATCCAGTATAAAGGGTTTATATTTTTCGGGCTGATAAACGTGGATGGTAACCCGATGCTCATTGAATATAATGTGCGTATGGGTGATCCGGAAACAGAAGTGGTGATACCTCGTATCGAAAATGATTTGGTTGAGCTATTACAATCCGTGGCTTATGGGACTCTTGACCAACAGACAATTAAGGTTGATCCACAAACAGCTACAACTGTGATGTTGGTTTCCGACGGTTATCCTGGACATTATGAAAAAGGAAAAAACATTAGCGGATTTGCCTCAACAGACGATTGCCTGATTTTTCATGCAGGAACAGCTTCTATCGATGGTCAGACGGTCACCTCCGGAGGACGTGTGATTGCTGTGAGCGCTTTAGCTGCTGATATGGATGCCGCTTTGGCCAAGTCCAACCGTAATGCTGAAAAGATTCTCTTTGACGGCAAATACTTTCGTAGAGATATTGGATTTGATTTGAAAAAATAATTTTTAAATGTATATCAAATAGCATTTAACCTAACAATTTACCCTTAAACACCATTGTTGTGCTTCGTTTTTTTCGTTCGTCGAGTAGTGTAGTTATTATTATCGTCCTCCTTTTGGGCGGATTAACATGGTTACATGTATTGATGCGCCCGGAAATACAACTGGAGAATACATATGGCGCTTTTCTGTTCCATGCTGCTACTGATTGGCTGAAAAATATGCCGGTGTTAGCAGTCTGGTTCGGATTACTTTTGACTTTGTTAACGGCCATATTATTAATAGTAGTGAATAGCAAGCTACATCTGATTGATAAAATATCGTACCTGCCTGCTTTATGTTATGTTTTGCTCATTGGTGGGGTTCCGATGATTCATCGATTCAATCCGGCTGTTATTGCAGTTATTTTGCTTATCATTGGATTTATACAGTTGATCGGATCATTTGAAAGTGAAAGATTGTCCTATCGTTATTTTACTGCACCAATATTTATCGCTGTTGCCACGTTTTTTTACCAATACATGTACATATACATGCTCATGATATGGTTTGCCATTTTATTTCTACGTCCCGGGTATTGGCGCGAATGGGTCTTTTCCATTCTGGGGTTTTTACTCCCCTTCTTTCTGGCTTTTTCTTGGTTTTTCTTGGTTGAAGATGATTATACCCGTATGGGTACTTTCTTTGGGGAAATCTTCTCTATTCAGCGAGTGATACCTTATCTGTCAGCGTCTACGATTGCTTTTTTTACAATAAGTTTGATAGTTATTGCTATCACATTTGGACATTTAATGCGTTACATCAGGTCAAAGAAGATTGTCGTTCGCAATGGCTATTATATCTTAATATTGATAGCTTTTATCACCCTTGTGTTGTCGGCGATGATACCCGACATGCTCCCTTTTGTATGGTTCCTGATGGTATTCCCTTTATCTTTTATTTTGTCGAATTACCTGGCAACAGTTAAATCTATCCGTTGGGGAACAATTTTACTGGCCTTTCTATTTATAGGTGTTATTATCGCACAAATTATCTATTTCGAACAGGCTATTTAAAATACAAAGTTAGTGTAATAGATCGGTAAGCTTTTCAAAAAAAATACCGAACTATTGTACATAAGGCCTATCCTATTTCTCGAATTCCATAGATTGAATGATTGTCTCTAATTCATCTTTTTGCTCATCATCAACAAATGATATAACGGCGCTCAAACAAAATCCATGTTGCATCGTCGCATAGTATATTTGTTTTATCTCAATTTCCATAAAATGCATGGATAAATTCATGACACAAAATTCCTGGCCATTGATTAATTCCTGTTTGCACGCTTCATCAAGATAATCAACCTTAATCTGTGACTGTTTCAAGTGTTTACGCACATGAAACAAATAATCGCTAGCTGATTGAATGCCTGGTGAATTTTTTAAATTCTCCGCTACTAATGCAAAACTAGGGTTATAGGCAACAGGAGTACCAACTTCATATTGGAATACAGCCAATAAATTGGCTGTATTTATTTCAGAAGCATCAATCAATGCTTTCATATTTTGATCATCACCTGCAGCTAAGTTTTTCCCTTTTTCAGTCAATTCTTTCGTCTGTTCTTTCGTCTGAACAACCCAATCATGAGGTACTTCAAGTTCAAGTGCAAAAAACGAATTATAATACTTATGATTTTCAACTTGCCCATAATCAAATTTTTTAGGCATGTTCCCAGTACCACAACTGCACAACAAGATAACAAAAGATGCAATTCCAATAAAATGTAATTTTGTTTTCATACGTTAATTTTAGGATTTTATAACTTTTACCAAATTGATACTTCTAAATATTGTACCATCAACTTTAAAGTTGTTTTTATAGGTGACCCTATTCCATTTTGTATAGATTACCCTTGCCTTGACGAGTCAGCGTTACTAAAGGAGTGCCCTTGTAATACATATCTCCTACAGCATATAACACCACAGAAAGAATATCTGAAGCATTGACATAAACATTTCCCGTACCCCGGTGATGCATGTTTGCCTGCAACGCCTCGAGGCCGGAAAGATCGATCGGGCCATATCCCCAATTAGTCATTCCCAGATCATCACAAGATCCTCTAATGGTAAGCGAAGCAGTATTTTCAACATCAGTACCGATATTGACATTTGGTGTTTTAATGGTCAGGTCAACACTCCCAGAAGCACCAGAACACAATATAAATAAGCTAGATACATTCAACATCCCTTCTGTAATGATATTTCCATTTCCTGAGAACTGAATATTCGTCAGATCACCAGGAAAAGAAAGATATACAGTAGTCATATTGCCGCCATGACGAACGAAATTGAATCCGTTAGTATCTTCCATAGTCAGTACGCCTTCTTTATCTACGGTTAATCGGATTTTAGGCATCAAGTTTTTCCATCCATCCAAGATAGCTGAATAATGATCGCCTTGGCGCAAAATTACATTGAACCCATTATCTACGACGATGGAGTGGAAATCTTCCAAATCCATATATTGGGTCACAGATTCGCCTCGTTTCTTGAGCATGTCCCAAGCATCTTCCTTGTCACAACCAGTGGCAAGGATAATCAACCCCATATAAAATATGAAAAATTGTTTCATTTCAACCTATATCCGAATGCGACTTCAATATAATCGGCTTTTCCTAAATGGGTTTTCAACCCAAAGTGGGCATTTAAATGATCTGTGATAGCATAGCGCAAGGCTAAACGTTGGTATGTCGACCCAGATTCACGGTTTTTGGCATATAAATACATACCTGCTTGCACATTAGCCGACAATGAACCGAACAAAAAAGAGTACCCTGCCGCAAAGCCCGTTTTAACAGTTTGTGCCTTGCTAACTTTCACTTCGTCTTTTATAAGATATGCATAGTCGGACGCATCATAAAATACATCCAATGTACCGCTAAAACGAGTAAATAAGAGATGTGATTTAGATGCTTCTAACGACAAACCTGAAGCTATATATTTTGTACCATCAAATGCCGAAGAAGTTTTTATCCCACCCGAAAAATATAACGTATAATGCCATTTTTTGTTGATTTCGCTATCGGTATATTTCTCTATTTCTACGGTTCTTTCCTTGCCAAAAGCATAATTTACTCCGGTAAATGCTGTAACATAATTCAACCCAGAATTAGGTTTTCGATAAGCGCCATTAGAGATGTGCATGAAGGCCAATCCACCAGACAGATATAATGAACTGATAATTCGCACCCTTCCTTCCATTTGCAAACTAAGAAATGCATTAAAATGACTACTGATAGCTGTATTTTTGTAATTATCAATACGATTAAATATTTTTTCCACATATGCAATGCCTGCTCCCAACCTCATATCCAAGCTTATAAAACGTTCAGCGGGGGTCAGGAAAAAATGGAAAAATGGGTAAATACAATGTGCTTTGCCGAGGTAAGATGGGCTACCCGACCGGAGCACCATGTATGAAATACCGTATTGGGGAAAATGATAAAACGATTGCCAGGCTTTTTCCCCAGAGGTTGCCTTAGCAATCGATATTTCCACCGCATAAGGATCCTGTTCGTTCAGTATCCGCATATTGTTATGATGATTTAGTAAAAAACCGGCATGTACCCGACCACCAATCATCCACGGAAGGTATGAATTATCATCGGTTTCCCGGGCTATAATGTCGGTTGAGACAAAACAGAACGTACAGCAAATCAATAAATATTTGATCTTGACAAACAAGGGGAAATTAGTTTAAATATGTTTGCAAACTTAAATAAAAAAGATAGCAGATGGATATTTATGATCCCACATTTATCATATCCACTCTTCAAGATTGTTTGATATATTTGTGATTTCAAACCATATAAACGACACAAATGAAAACCATCGGTATTATCGGATATAGATCAGAAGACGGTTCGGTATTTGGTGCTGGCAGTAACTATTTGGAGTTCATCTCCCGCTTTGGAAAACCACACATTATTTTTCCTGACGAACAACTTGCGGATATCGATTTGTTGATCCTACCGGGCGGATTGGATCTGGCCCCACAGTCATTTGGTAATCTTCCGACCTTTAAAACAGGAAACCAAGATGTTTTCAAGCAATTTTTCTACGAAAAACGTCTTTCCCTATACCTTGACGCTAACGTGCCTATATTTGGTATTTGTTTAGGATTTCAGATGTTAGCCGTTTATTTCGAATCAACAATGGAACAACACCTGTGGAAACATCCACAAAGCGTTGCTCGTAGCGTTGCCGGACACACAGTTGAAACGCTTCCGGCTGCAGCCAAATATGCTACTCACCCATTTGAGGTCAATTCGCACCATCATCAAGGAATTTTATTACAAGGATTGTCACCGCAATTAGAACCTTTAGCTTTGACAAAAATTGACCCTTATTCGGATGAAGTATTGGTAGAAGCGTTTTGCCATAAAACAAAACCCATTATGGCTGTTCAATGGCACCCAGAAGAATGGTTCGATGATTTTAGCTGCAAGATGATGGACGACTTGCTTCATCCATATAGCATTTGATATTTGTTGATATAAAATTCTTCGATGCATATCAGGGTAACTGCATCAAATTTTAAATATTTTTTTGAAGACATGGTTTTTGCTATATCATACCGTATGATAGTAAAAATCACTTAGCGAGGCGATGGCATGTTCTATCATAAAATAGCTATTATTAACAACTTTATAGCGATTTTTAGCTATAAAGTAGCGAAAAATCACTATTTATATGTTGTTTTTAGCTATTATATAGTGATTTATCGCTATTTCATAGCGGAATTTAGCTATTTTTATTTTTGTGTTAATTTTATGAATCATGATAATTTTTGATGCGATTGCCCTGAATGCATATATATGGCGCAACAATTTCCCTTCGTGATTTGTTGACCATATATCATCAATACAATACGAAGATATGGAAAAGAGAATACGCATCAAAGAAGTTGAACCGGCAGCATACATGGCAATGTATCAGTTTGAAAAATATCTTGATTCCACACCATTGAAGCCAGGACATAGGCAATTAATGCAAATCAGGGCATCTCAAGTCAATGGATGCGCTTATTGCATTGATGTACACACCAAAAAGGCCCGTGTACTTGGCGAAACAGAACAGCGGATATATGCATTGAACGCTTGGCGCGATACGCCATTCTTTACGGATGAAGAGCGAGCATTACTGGCATTGACCGAAGAAGTTACGTTGATTCAGCACCGGGTATCAGACGAATGCTATCGACAAGCTGTGGAAACATTAGGCGAATCTTATACTGCCCAAGCTATCATGGCGATTATAGCGATCAACGGGTGGAATAGGATCGTGATTTCGACAAATCTTCAGCCGCACGGATAGAGCAGATCAGCAGAATCACCAATGGAAAAATGGTGTGGTTTTCTTCAGTCCGTAGCCGACCGCATGTTATCTGGTAAATTTTCAGCCACGTAACACAACTGTTCATACCATTCGGAACCGTATTTCCGTATTAATGGCTCTTTGAGAAAAACATATAAAGGTGTTCCCGTTTGTTTTCCTAACCGTAATGCGCCATGACAAATATCCCATTGATGATAATTGATGGCCTCAAAATCAGAATATTTAGTGATACGGATAGGATATAGATGGCAGGAAATCGGTTTACGAAAGTTAATTTCATGGTGAAGGTATGCTTTTTCAATAGCGCAATAAATCACACCATTTTCGGAACAAGCATAGACACAATCTTCCACACCAACCAAAGGGGTTACCTTATCATCGTCAAAATCGGTCACATATACACCTGACTCTTCCACCACGGCAATACCTTCCTGGGTCATATACGGTTTCACGTGCGGATAGATTTCCTCCAGAATAGGTATTTCCTGATCTTCGAGTGGTGCTCCCGACTGACCGTATACACAGCACATCCCCTTACATTTAGAGAGATCGCAAACAAACTGTTTTTCAATAATATCCAAAGAAACAATTGTCCGATCAATTTGTATCATAGCTCCGGCAATGGTTTACTCCAATATTTGATATAATTCGTCTAATTTTGGGGTAAGGATAATTTCAGTACGACGGTTTTTTTGCCTTGCATCTGAAGTATTGGCAGCATCAACCGGTACAAACTCCCCACGTCCGGCAGCCGTGAGCCTACTGGGTGCAATTTTTGTCCCATCCAGTAGTATACGAACAATAGAAGTAGCCCGTTTCACGCTTAGATCCCAGTTATCTTGCATAGAAGCACTGGAAGTAAGCGGAACATTATCTGTATGCCCTTCAATTGTTATGTTGATGTCTGGATTTTGCTCCAAAATTTTTGCAAGCCTTTTGAGTGCATTCACTCCAGCAGGGTCTACAGTGGTGCTTCCCGATTTGAACAGTAATTTTTCATCTAATGACACATATACTTTTCCTTGCTTGATAGATACAGAAAGTCCATTGTTCTCGAAACCGACCAATGCAGCCGACACTTTCGCCCTAAGCGCCCTCACAGAGGAGTCTTGGCGAGAAAGAAGACGTTCCAATTCAGCTGTACGACGATTGCGTTTATCCAGTTCCTGTTCCAAAGCCAGCAAAGCTCTGTGTTTATCAGACATCTCTTTGGACAATTTCTGTAATTCAGCTTCGCGCTTTTGCAAGTCATCCTGTATTCCTTGCAACTGCATGGTCAATTTGGTTGCTTCCCGTTCTGAACCCCTTCTCAAAGCATCCATTGAAATATTGAGTTCTTGTAACCGGTTTTCCAATTGTCTATTGTTCTTTTTCAATGCATCAATAGCTTGGGCATAAGATATCGAATCTTTCACCATTTGCTCATAGTCCTTCTTGCAACGTTCAATATTGGCCCGCAATTCCGTATTGCTCACTGTTAATTGTTCATTGGCAGATATCAGGCTATCGTTTTCTGCCTCGTACCGTTGCTTTTGCTTTTTCAACTCCCGAAACTTAGTTCCCGGAACACACGAACACATAATTCCCAAGGAAATCAGAAAACAGGAAAATAAAAGGACAGAAAATATCTTCTTCATACGGAAGTGAAATTATCGATTATATTTTGGCTCAAAAGTATGAAAAACTGTAAGAATATTCATTTGAGTAGATGATTACTTTTCCACATTTGTTTGGAATAATATTATCTTTTCTCAAAGGGAAGTCATTTTTCAATAAATTCCGAAAATACAGAAGCCTATCAAGGTCTCAAACCCTAATAGGCTTCTGCATAAAAATGTTCTCCGTTTAAAACGGAAATTCTTCTAATGGTTTTTCTTCCAAATCTTCTTCTTTGGGTTTCAGGGCCACCTGATGTTCAAGACATCCATCCACAACAATCGCTTTATATGGCGTAACAGGACAAGCATATTCGCATGCACCACATCCCACACAAATTTCAGTGTCAACCTGAGGGATAGTTAATTCACCTTTGTATGGAACCATTCTAACAGCCTTTGTTGGACAATGTTCAGAACACGACCCACATGAAGTTTCATCGGTAAAAACGATACAATTGGGCTTCTCAAACCGTACAGTGCCGATTTGGGTGGTTAGCTTTTTTTCGATTGTCAATGGTAAAATCGCACCATTGGGACATACTTCGGTGCACCGGACACATTCGTAGTTGCAAAAGCTTGCATGGTAATCCATGAAAGGCTGCATCATACCGAAGAAACCGTATTCGAAAAGCGACGGCTTCAAAACGCCTGTGGGACAAGCACTGACGCATAGATGGCATGCGGTACATGCATGCATGAAATGATGTCGATTGAGTGATCCCGGAGGTGTTGCCATATGAGCTGACAATACTTCCTGATTGCCTGTGCCCTTACCACTGCCTTTTACATGGTCTTCACCCCTTTTTCGTTGACGACGCCCCTGGGCGATGGAATTGATGGAAAACCCGCTAAGTGCTGCTACAAACAATACACTTCCTGCAAGAAAATGACGTTTAGACTGGTCGGGTTGTTTCATTTTCGCTTTCTTAGCCGGTGTCAAAGCATAACGAATACTATTTTTATCACACACATTCAGACAGTTACCACATCCGACACATCGACTAACATCGACGCTTTGTTGTTTCACATCAATACATTGCGATTTACAGGCAAACATACATTTACCACATTGGTTGCATCCCGAAAGGTCAAATCTAATTTTGAACAACGAAACTTTAGATACCAATCCCAAAAGAGTACCCACCGGGCAGATGGCATTGCAATACAGACGACCTTTCCTGAATGAAAACCAAAGGACCAACGCCAACATCGCTACAGGAACAATTAATGCATAAGGATCTGTTTTGGCTATGGTGACAGGATACAAAGCGTAGGAGCCCAGCGCTTCAAATATTTTCACCAACAAATTATTTCCAAGGGTATATAAGGGACGGAACAAATCGGAAGTGAAACGTCCAAAATTGCTATAAGGATCCAGCAGATTGACCAAAAAGATACTCCCCGTTAGCAATGATACACAAACAATAACAAGAATAGAGTATCGTAACCAGGACTTCGGTGGGGCAAAACGGAAGCGTGTTTTCTTTTTGTCGCGCACTTTTCTTGAAAACCAGGTAACCACATCTTGGAAAATACCTAACGGACAGATGTAAGAACAATAAACCCGCCCGAAAAGTAAGGTTAATATTAAAATAACTACAAAACCGAATGCCGTTAACGTTAGACCATGCACAAGGGTTTGAAGGAACTTAAGCATCGACGGCACAAACTGTAACCAAGTGGCATAACCATACCAAGAAGAGGGCAATGAACCACTAAAGTCAAGAAAAAGAAAACCCACTAGAGCGAGCATCGCCACAGCAATGACGACACGAAACGGCTTGAGGTAGTGTTGCATGGATTTTAGATTACAAGTTTCAATTTTCAAATAACAAATTACGGGCTCGTCATGATGATAAAGCCCGTAATTTATCCGATATGCAGTTATTAAACTCTAATTCTATTGATATTCAGTTTGGAAACATCCATCACTCCCAGCCCCATGTCATTGGCTATCTTGATGTGTCCGATGGTATTGGGTTCCTTACCGAATATTTTCGCGGCGGCGGCGTCGGCAGCTACGATATCTGTAGAAATAATTTGTGATTTTTCGAGTGATACGTCGCTGGCAGAAACGCCCTTAGGACCATTTTTCTTCAGCACCCGGTAACCGTCGATGATATTGAGGTCGGGCTTGCGATAAGTCACCATATCAGCAATACATTGCTGAAGATCATTCCTATGCCAAAAGCTACGATCCCACACAATCCCCATCAGATTTTTCATGGCAAATGATACTTGTGCGCCATCATGGTGTTTCAATACAGGTACATTGATGAATACATCGCATTCCAAGATTTTTTCGTGAACTTTAGCATTTTTCAACGATTTACCCTTTGGAACATCTACATTTTTATAATTTCCTTCACTATTGCCCGATACCACTTTAGCTCCAGCGTCCTTGGCCGCTTTTTCAATACCACTCGTGTTATATGATTTTAGCCAGTTATCGCAAGTATGGTCAAATACAAACACTTCTTTGGCTCCGGCCTCTAAACATTGTTTTATGATGGCAGCTATCAATTGCGGATTCGTATTCGCGGCCAATTCTGGTGTCCTATCCCATCCGATATTGGGTTTAACAACTACCGTTTGTCCCGCTTTTACAAAAGTTTTCATTCCACCCAGCGAAGCAATACCTTTTTCGAACATTACTTCTGGTTCTCCTCCCATTACAGCTACCAAATCGTAAGGTGCGAGAGGGTTAGACATGCTACTTCCAAAAGCCTCTTCCAGAGATAAGAACGTAAATCCAGTACCCGCAGCAATACCTGCGCCAATACTTTTTGTGATAAAATCCCGTCTTTTCATGTAATAAAAATTTGTTTGTTTAAAACCACAACCCCATCTGAACAGACGGGCAGGAAATATCCACTTGTTTTCGTTATTTCGGCTAATCTACCGTACGTTTAGTGGATATTTCATTATTTTATACCATATGATCTAACCAATCAAAACATAACCTGCAAAACATCACATTTAATTTATTTACAATGAGATGCGAGAAAGTATATTGATTCAAAATCAATGACAAAACGTTGCAAATTACGTATAATTATTTTGAAACAGACAATATTTAGATCTTTTTAACACTTTCATTCGCCTGAAGCAAATAAGTGATGTATGAATAACTTGTTCATCAACAATTATTCTTACCGACGAAATATTTAGAACAGTAGATAATACGCACGTCAATGACATGATGCAGCATTATCAAAACACAAAGGATAATATCTATCTTTGACCGCCAAAATTCACACAATGCCTATCATTCGTATCCTGTTCATCATATGTGGGACTATCAGTCTAGTGCTGGGAGTTATCGGCGCCTTCGTTCCTTTACTTCCCACGACGCCTTTTCTGCTTTTAACAGCATTTCTTTATTACAAAAGTTCTCCTCGTTGCTATAATTGGCTTTTGCGTCAACCTCTTTTAGGAAAATACATCCGCGATTTTCACGAACACAAAATTATCCCGCTACGAGCAAAAATTATATCGTTAACGCTCATGTGGGGTAGCATTTCATATACTGCCATTGTCTTTGTACAAAATTGGCCCATCAGGATATTGTTAATGCTTGTCGCAGTGGGTGTCACGGTGCATATTTTGTCGTTCAAGAGTGAATAAAGGCAATAATAACATCATCCGGATTCATGGTTAGTTGTTTATGACAAGATTTCACAAAATACTTATTTTCAGACAGCAGCAGTAATCCCGTCTGCCGGATAAACGAATCTGCCTGACTAGGTCATTCGGATAGGCCCGCTTGATTGGTATAATCCAGATTATGCGGCTCAAGAAGAGTCGGATTGCTTCAAATAATGTTTGAAAACACCATACCATACCATACCATACCATACGGTATGGTATGGTATGGTATGGTGTAATTTAACAAAAGCCTTGATCTACATCCGTTTTTTGTGTGCAACACAGCAAAAAATAAAGCCTGCTTCATTGATAAATCAGTGAAGCAGGCTTTATTTTTGAAAAACAGTATCTTATTTCTTTTTATAACTTACAAAAGCAAACTTTTTGCTGTCTGGCGACCATGAAGGAACATTGATGGTGCCTTGTCCTCCGAAAAGTTCTACCACTACCTGTGGATTTTCTCCCGATATAGGCATCAATTGCAGTACAACATTTTTATCGGCCGGATGATCCTGCGGATCTATGTCTTCTTTATAATATGAGATGAACACCACTTGTTCCCCGTTGGGAGAAATATGCGGAAACCACGAGTTATACCTTTCGTCGAAGGTTACCTGAGTTTGTTCCGAACCGTCAATTTTCATTTTCCACACCTGCATCAGCCCTGTACGCGAAGAATTGAACCAAATATATTGTCCATCAGGCGAAAATTCCGGTCCATCATCTACACCTGGAGCATTGGTCAACTGTATTTCTTCGCCTCCCTCTGCCGGAATAATGAAAACATCCTCTATTTCTTTGCCATTGCGACGTGCAAAATATGATAACCACTTGCCGTCAGGCGACCAACCATGCAAATAGCTCACACCTATCGGCGTTATCAGGGTAGGAGTACCTCCGGTATAAGGCACAATATAAATCCTCGATTGCCCATCTTCTTTGGTATTGTGGCTAAGTGCAATCTTGTCCCCGGACAATGATAAGATGTGGTCATTGTTACAACGATTGGCAAAACCGGTATTGATTTCCTCAATGTTCTTGGGGTTTTGAATTTCTACCTTATACAGCTTCCCCAAACTGTTATAGATTAAGTATTTTCCATCGCGCGACCAGTTGGGCGCTTCAATTTTATCCGTAAAAGAACATAATACTTTACGCTCTTTAGTCTGGGTATCATATATTTCCAGAGAACAAACATTTTTAGTATTTTGTGTACATCCCGATACACAAATAAACAGGCACAAAGCCGACAATAAAATTTTTACCCGATGGCAAGAAGATAATTGTATCATCACACAAATAGTTTTTAAATTATACAAATCGAAAATTAAGTAACACACAAATGTATGCATATTTTGTCAATACAAGCCATATTAACAATACATATGTACAAAAAAATTCAACATATTGAAAAAATATGGCTTTGGTTGCTTCCAATGACGATGAAACCATAAAGAAAAACATCCGTAAAAGTAAGTATGTTAAAATTGTATGTCATGAGTAAGTTGCACAGAATACCCATTATTATATCCATCCTTTTTTTTGCGCATATTTCTATAGTGTCCGGTCAAAAACAACAACCAGATGCCACAGCGCTTTTTTCCAAAGATAACCAGCTAAAACAACAGAACATTTTTGCTGAAATAGACACGTATGTTCTCAATCTGAAAACGAATAAGAAACTGTCCCATGCCGAATTGGTGGCTTTAATCACGCAAAAGTCGCGGACACAAATAGAAAAAGCCAGGGCAATTTTCATCTGGATAGCCAACAATATTGATTACGACACGAGTTACAAAATCGTTTCTAAAGAAGAAGCGCTAAAACAGCGGAAAGGCGTTTGTGAAGCATATTCCGGCTTATACAAAGACTTCTGTGAACTGGCTGGATTAGAGGTGGTAAGCATATCTGGAGAATCCAAGCAGTATTATTACAAGCAGCCGGAAGACTTGGATAAAGGAGGCCATGCCTGGAATGCTGTGAAAGTTGAAGGTGACCGGTGGATGTTGGTAGATGCCACGTGGGGGGCCGGATATGTTATCAATAAAACCTTTACACGCCGTTTGTCAACCTATTGGTTTGATCCGAAGCCGGATATATATATTTTCAGTCATTTTCCAAAAGAAACACAATGGCAATTAATCAGTAAACCTATCAGTAGGGATGTTTTTCTCACATTGCCGCCCTTGTATCCAAATCTTGTACTTTGGGGCTTCAATCCGGATGCATTATTCAACTATTTTACCCAACATAAAAACGCTTCTTTTCCCGACATGTATTCGTTGGAAGTGGTGTGGAATATCAAGCAAATGCCTGTATGCAGCGAACTGAAAAAAGGAGAGACTTACGTGTTTGAATTTATACTACCCGAAAACGAAGATGTAGCCATTATTGTCAACAACAAAGAATGGCATACGTTTCAAAAAGAAGGGGATAAATATACGGCTACTTTTACGCCACAACAAACCGGAACTGCTGTTGTGGCTGTCAAGCAAGCGACAGGAAAATTCGGTGGCGTTTTCCAATACGCCGTGGTCAAGTAATGATCGATAATGGGACGGACAAATTTGATGCTTGAATGGCCAATATGAGTATTCTCACTTCTATAATTGGCGTTTTAGAATATTGGTTTTATGTTGATTCAATGAAGATTAAGCGAGTATTCAATCATCCATATTTAATTACTTATCATATCTCATAGTGCATATTCAATAGATATGGCTTACTTTTATCCCCAAAAACAGGAATGGATAAAGTATATTTGAAACCCAAACGAGACGAGTCTCTTCAGCGTTTTCACCCATGGATTTTTTCGGGAGCCATCAAAAATATTGAAGGTTCGCCTGCCGAAGGCGATGTGGTGGAAGTATATGCATCGTCGGGTGAGTTTCGTGCCATAGGACATTATCAACCTGCAGGATCCATTACCATCAGGGTGCTTTCGTTTTCACAACAAAATGTCGACAGAAATTTTTGGAAAAATAAATTGTTGAAGGCTTACGTGTTGCGTGAAACTATTGGATTGACAAAAGATTCGCAAAATGACGTATACCGTTTCGTCCATGGCGAAGGTGATGGTTTACCTGGTTTGGTGATCGATATTTACCGACAAGTGGCCGTGATACAAGCGCATACATTGGGAATGTACCGTCTACGAAATCTTATTGCGGAACTGCTGGTTGAAATATATCATGATACACTCACGGCGGTATATGACAAAAGCGATACGACTTTATCTGCTCCCTCCGGTGAACATATCCACAATGGATACTTATACGGTGAGATGCCTGAGGACAATCATTTTACCGAATACGGGAATATATTCACGGCTGATTGGGAAAGTGGTCAAAAAACCGGATTTTTCATCGATCAACGCGAGAACCGAAAGCTGGTGGAACAATATGCAAAGGATAAAACCGTATTAAACATGTTTGGCTACACGGGCGCTTTTTCGGTATATGCCTTACGCGGCGGAGCAAAAGAAGTACATACGGTAGATAGTTCACAAAAAGCGATTGATAAGGCAAATCATCATGTAGCGCTTAATTTCCCCGGCGATGAACGCCACCGAGGTATCATTGAAGATGGGTTTCGTTTCCTAAAAGATATCCAACCAACCTATGATTTGGTGATTGTAGATCCGCCTGCTTTTGCGAAAAACCACCATGCCACCAAAAACGCTTTGCAGGCTTATAAACGGTTAAACGCACAGGCCTTGTGTGCTACTCGCCCTAATGGCATTTATTTTACCTTTTCCTGTTCGCAAGTGATTAGTAAGGAGCAGTTTCGTTCAGCTATTTTTTCGGCAGCCATTCTTGCAGGACGCCAAGTACGCATTATTCATCAACTAACTCAGCCAGTCGATCATCCTGTGAATATCTATCACCCCGAAGGCGAATACCTGAAAGGATTGGTGTTGTTTGTAGAGTAAAACGTTGATAACAAGCGAGTTTTATTTTTGACTGACCGGTCAGTCAAAAATAAAACTCATTTATCTCCTACCAAATCGGCCAACGCTTTATTGGCTTTCTGAAATGAAAAGCCATCCAATAAAACGCGCATTTTAGCTGTGATCTGTTCGTTACATAAGTTACCAATGCTTCCTTCATGGGTGTGTTTTACTTCTGGCTCATATTGAAATTTACCTTGGTTGATTTCCATCCCCACTTGTTTGTATGCATCACGGAATGGAACCCCGTCTAACACCAACTTATTGAGCGCTTCCACACTAAACAAATACCGATAACGCTCGTCATTCAGGATATCCCGTTTTACAATGATTTGTTCTACCATGTAAGTGAGCATCGCCAAGCAATTTTTCAACTCATTGAATGAAGGGAAAAGCACCTCTTTTAAGATTTGCATGTCACGGAAATAACCGGAAGGAAGATTGGTCAGTAATAAGGTGATGTCCGTAGGCAAAGATTGTATTTTGTTACATTTAGCACGGATTAACTCGAAAACATCGGGATTTTTTTTGTGTGGCATGATACTCGACCCTGTCGTTAATTCGTCTGGCAAACTGATGAAACCAAAATTTTGGCTCATGTACAGACATGCGTCCATGCTAAACCGCGCCAAGGTAGCTGCAACTGATGCCATGGCAAAAGCAACCGTTTTTTCGGTTTTCCCACGTCCCATCTGGGCATATACAACGTTGTAGTTTAAATCATCAAATCCCAATAACCGGGTAGTCATCGTACGATTCAATGGGAATGAAGAACCATAACCGGCAGCAGAACCAAGCGGATTTTGGTTGGCTACCTGCCAAGCAGCCTGCATCAACCTCATGTCGTCGGTAAGACTCTCCGCATAAGCGCCGAACCATAGACCGAACGACGATGGCATAGCTACCTGTAAATGAGTGTATCCGGGCATCAGCACATCCTTATATCGCTCGCTTTGTTGTATCAACCCATCAAATAAGCGGACGACGCCTTTGATCATCTCTTCGATCTCGTGACGGATGTATAACTTGATATCCACCAGCACCTGATCATTACGTGATCGTCCACTATGTACTTTTTTCCCAGTATCGCCCAATTTCCGGGTAAGCATTAACTCTACCTGCGAATGCACATCTTCAACGCCTGCTTCAATGGCAAAATGTCCATCCTGAATCTGCCGATAAATAATCCGTAATTCTTTTTCAAGTACTATCAGTTCGTCGCGACCCAACAAACCAATACTTTCGAGCATCCGGATATGAGCTATGGTGCCCAATACGTCGAACTGAGCCAGAAACAGATCTATATCGCGGTCAAGGCCAACAGTAAACCGTTCGATCTCCTCGTTTATCTTAGAACCTTTATCCCAAAGTTTCATCTATTTCCTTATTTGTACCCCCAACAACAACTTGTTGTGTTTAACCATCATTACTGTGCTTCTTCGAACATGACGCCATCTTCGTCATATTCGTCTTTCCCAAGTATTTTTATTAAGTTAATTTCAAAGATCAGCACGCTATTGGGTTTGATGGTAGCAGAAGGACTGTTTTCTCCATAAGCCAAATCGGCAGGAATATATACTTCCCATATCGAACCTTCTTTCATTAATAGCAGTGCTTCCGAAAATCCCGGAATAACCCTGCCGGCCTGAAAAACAGCTGAATCTCCACGTTCCTTCGAACTATCAAAGACCGAACCATCCATCAAAGTGCCGTGATACACCACTTCAACGTTGTCGTCTTTTTCCGGCATCGCTCCAGAACCCTCTTTAATGACTTTGTATTGCAGCCCACTGGGAAGAACTACAACACCTGGTTTTTTGGCATTCGCTGCCAGAAAATCCTGCCCTTTTTTCAGGTTTTCAGTGCTAGTTTTTTGCTGCAATGAAGTAAAATATTTATTCATAAACAGATACATATCCTCTTCACTGATCACAGTCGTATGGTTTATGGCGCTACGCACACCTTCAGTCATAGCGTCAACATTGAAATTGTCGATTTCCGAATTCGCCACTTGTTTGCCAAAGTTATATCCAAGAAAAAAACTGACAGAATCGGTAGCAGTTACCAATTTTGTACTTTGAGCGTTGTTAGTTGTCGCTTTTTTGTTTTGAGCATGCACGTATGCTATACTTGTCTGGCAAAACAATGCCAGAAACAACATCAGTTTTTGATATTTCATATTCATTGATAATGATGATGGTAAAGAAAGAAATTATGGTTGTCAATCTAAAAAGACAAAGGTATGGATTTTTACGGATTTTCTACATATTTAATTCTTTCACATACTCCTTTCAAAGACAATGTTTCGAGAAAGAAATAGATGAACCGGAAATTGCGTCCGCCATTTTTTTGCCGTCAATTTTTTGAGTGGATGCCAGACAGATATTAAAACTATAGCACCACTTTTGGGTCATAGCAGATTAAAATCCGTGTGCAGTAGATTCATTGAAAGAAAAAGCAGTAAATTCAATCCCTCCCTGAGATTAAGCTCTAAAAAATATCACAAACCATGAATACAGGAGATTCGCGACAGAATCAGGGTATAATTATGACTGTGATACATACAAAGATTTTCATTTGCTTGATTTAACCTACTGAAAATAAACCCTTAACACATGTTAGTTAATCAGTTTTGATTTTTCTAACTCCGACAGGGTTTTATTAATCTTCAGCGAAGCAGTTTCACAAGTTCGCACCAATAAATAAATCATATCTGAGCTATAGTAAATTCGCATAGGAACATCAACAGGTTTTCCATCCGCTATTAATTCCAGTTCTTTCATTACTTCGTCTTCTTTCATTCGAAAATTATTGTCAATTCTTTGTCTTGTGTATTCCAAATAGGTATAGGCATTCCATATATGCATCAATAACTCTTTGTCAGATAGCTGACTCATAACACTAGAAATTTTAAACATTTCGAATGCGTTAGTTATAAATGAGTGAATAGACCATGGACTAAAATTCATGTAACCACAGCCGTCAATATCTGTATAAGAATAATACCTCAACGAATCCCTGTTTAAATTTTTCTTGTCGTTAGCTTTTAAGTACTCGGCATATCTAACCGATTTCTGCAACCACTTTGCATAATAGTCAAAATTTTTAGCATTTAGTTCCAGTTCCGTTTTCATAGTGTTCAGATAGAGTTTCATGTTTTTTTTCTCATTCTTCTCACTAATCCAGTGGCTTGCAGACAGAGTAACAGCCACACCTATAATTACTACGGAAATTTCGCGGAAATATTTTCCGATTTTGATCATTGAAGTTTTTAATTTATTCATGGTACAAATTTACTTTTATTTTCATTTTTTTCGTGTTTTCGTCCACAGCGTTCTCATCAGATTGCCTCAAATTCCCGTACTGCATCATTAAATACTAATGGTTTTGCAGGTCTTACCTCGTTTCCGCAAACATTCGATTTTTATTACCTTTGTTTAATTTACATATCGTTCACTTACAGTAATTTAAGTCGTCTAATCACTCCTCATTTTCTTAATGCTCCCAAAAATATGCTACATCATTCGTTACTACCATTTTAGCCGGAAAAGGGAAAGAAGCTTCATATCCCAGGGGAACAAGACAAATTAAGGTTGAATTGTCGAAATTCCAGTGCCTCTCAACATTAAACCGGGTTTCGGCAACACATAGAAACCAATACAAATTTTCGGCCATAAAACCGTCAAGATATCTCTCTTTGGTGTATTTGTCCTGATTATTCCGGTTTGCATCGTCGTTTAGAATTAACGGACGACCTTCAATTACACGCTCACGCACTTCTTCGATACTCAGTAGGTTACCACTTTCGTCTTTCCAATAGGCATTGAACGTAGGATCCATCCACAACCATTTATTGAGCGTAGTTGAATACACACTGTTTATGACGTGCGCATCGGTACCGGCATCTTTTGGTACACATACTACATAACGAGATTTGAAGCCCATTGCAAGATACATTTCGTTCAGCATAATCGACAATAGCCGACAATTGACGCCATTACCTGTTGATTTGTGGTAATTGTAGATATCAATGGAATTATGTTCAATTCGCGCAAAATGACTTCCATCGTGACGAATATTGCTTTGTACCCATTTGAGCAAATTCTTTATTTTTGAAATTTCATCACCCTGTCCCGCAATAGAGTCTAAATTGAAAAATTCCCTTACTTCTATCAGAGCTTGGCTTGTTGCTTTTTCGTAGGTAAAACTCGGTAATCCGGTTGTGTCGGCGTGCTGATATTTTCCTGATTGCTGAAGCAAATAAATAAAGTCACCTTTTTCGCGAACATTTTCCATTAATGTGGCGAAACGTTGATCGGTACGGATATGATCTAATCTAGGATCATTTTTTACGAGTAAATACTTGCTAAATTCATACGTTTTTACTGCCGTTTCAAAGGCATCAACAGCCGCTATCGTTCTTCCCTGCATTGAAAGACAAACAGTAAGCCAGAAATGGATTTCAGCGGCAATTTTTTTGTGCTTTTCCTGTTCTTCTTTTGAGATAAGCAAAAAGAGCATACCAGTCTCATTCATCAGATTTCCCGCTGTCTGATAATCTTTTTCTTCAATAGAATTATCGAATTGCGTCAAAAGCGGACTCGCTTGTTCGATGAACTCATCAAAAGAAATTTCGTTTTGCGCCATTAAATTGGTACTGCAAATAGCAGTAAATAGTAAGACAAATGATACAAAACATGCTTTTTTAAAAAAGGGCCCTCTACTTATCCGACTTTTAAAACTCACCACGTTTTTGAAGTGATCCCTGGCTTCCATTATTCTGTTTAAATTATTGTTCTGTTTCATGTGATTATATTTTATTTTAAGGTCACATAGAATTAGCTTCACTGAGCTCCACTATGTTCCGGTTCGCCATAAATAATCATCCACGGTAGGTAAGAATATTATTCGTATGGTTATTTCATTGATATCACAATTATATTTTAAACTTCAATTAGATCATCATCAATGATATTGTTTTGTCCCAATTCAGATGCAATGATTTCTTGCTTTACACCTAACATTTCGCGTAAACGTTTGATACTACGTCCGTGGTGTACCATTTTGTGAGGAATTGTATTTGTGTCCGTATTTAATGTTTTAATATAAAGCTCGGACAAAAATACGAAATTAATCGGTTTGCAAGATTATAAAAATAAGTACACAGTTACATTTTATAAGCGCTTGCTTATAAGATATAGCCACAGTATTCTTTTTATTTGCGCAAAGTTGCAGCTCAGAAATGATTACTAATTGCTACAAATATGAAAAAGATTATCCTCAATTACACATCTTCCAGGAAGATGTGTTGTTTTCTGACGATTTGGTTAGCTTTTGTAATGACCATTAAGATAATTACCATTAAAATAATTCTTTTGAACGAGTGCCGATTATAAAAATAATTCCTATTTTTGTAATCAACATTAAGATAATGATTATTAAAATAATCATATTATGAAATTCTATGACCGGAAAGAAGAGTTAGAGATACTTGAACTCAATTTAGAGCAATCAAAAAGAAGTTCATGCTTTACTGTAATGATTGGCCGCCGTCGCATTGGCAAAACATCCCTTTTATTAGAATCGGTGAAAAAAGAGAAATATCTCTATCTGTTTGTATCACGTAAAAGTGAACCGCTTTTATGTGTTCAATTTCAAAAAGATGCCAGTGAAATTTTGGGTATCCAAATATTCGGGACTATCTCACAATTTAAAGACCTTTTTGAGCAATTGTTGATTTATGCAACTAAAGAACACTATACACTAATCATAGATGAGTTTCAAGAATTTGACCATGTAAATCCGGCCATTTTCAGCGATATTCAGAATCTTTGGGATCAATACAAGGACAAGGCAAGAGTCAATTTTATCGTTTGTGGTTCCATCTATTCGATGATGATGAAAATTTTTGAAAATAGGAAGGAAGCATTGTTTGGACGTCTTACCTCAAAAATGGTATTACAACCTTTTACGGTAAGTGTCATCAAAGAGATATTGAACGATTATCATCCCAAATACACTTCGGAAGATCTTCTTTGTTTATACATGCTTACCGGCGGAGTCCCCAAATACATTGACTTGTTAATGGAGGCCGGCTCCACCACCTGGGGAAAAATGCTGGATATGGCCACCAGACCTGACTCCCCCTTTATTGGCGAAGGAAAAGATTTCCTTGTATCAGAATTTGGCAAAGAATACGGAATATATTTTTCGATATTGCAGTTAATTGCTTCAGGAAAAACTACCCAAAGTGAGGTAGACTCCATTATTGGAAAAAATACAGGAGCATATCTTGCGAATCTCGAAAAAGAATATTCCTTGATCACCAAAAACAAACCGATGTTCTCAAAGCCCGAAAGCAGGAAAACACGTTGGAGCTTAAGTGATAATTATTTACATTTTTGGTTCCGTTTCATCTACCCAAATCAGTCATTAATAGAAATGGGTAAATATGATATACTCCGGGAGTACATTGATAAAAATTATGAATCATACAGTGGGTTGATTCTGGAAAAGTTTTTTCGTGAAAAAATCGCAGAAAGTGAAAGAGTTACCCATATTGGTAGCTATTGGGATAATAAAGGGGAAAACGAGATTGATTTGATCGCTTTAAACGAGCTGGATAAAACAGCCATTGTTGCTGACATAAAACGTAACCCGAAGAAAATTGATATGAATCAGCTTCGTACAAAGGCCGGTTCAATTAAAGAACTATCCGAATATAACGTTGAGTTAAGAGGTTTATCAATGGATGATATGTAATTTTTACCCTCTAAGTAACACCTCAACTGTCGTAAACTTTGTGACAGTTGGAGTATAACTGAAAAGGGTCACATGTTCCAAAACGGAACATATTGTTTGTAATAGAGATTCATACATCTGCATTAACGCAACAATGAGTACAGTAATAGCGGTTACGATAATTGAAAATCATGCAAAGCTTTCAACCGTTACCGGGAAATTGACGAAGATATGAAAAAAAGAGCTGGTTGATTTATTGAAATAGTATTTTGTAATAAAAATACTTGGAATTATGTAAGACAAACATTATGTTTGCAGAGCATAATAATTGGCAGTATGAAGTTTGTGGATAGAATAGAAGAAGCCAAAAGGCTCAAGCAAGTATTGAGTGTGGATAAATCCACATTTACAGTAATCTATGGTCGTAGGCGATTGGGTAAATCGACATTGATCACCAGAACACTTGGTGAGAGTGATGTTTATTATTCGGCAGACCAGACAGAGTCCGGACTACAACGAGAAGCTTTAGCGAAAATGATAGCATCTATCATTCCAGGATTTGACAAAGTAATATATCCAGATTGGAATATTTTTTTTGATACGCTCAATGACCGTACTACACACAAGTTTACGTTGTGTATTGAGGAGTTTCCTTATTTGACTGGGAGTAGCCCCGATTTGCCTTCAATTCTTCAAAATAAAATTGACTCTAAACGACTAAAATTTAACCTGATTATTTGTGGCTCTTCTCAACAGTTGATGTATGGATTGGTTTTAGATGCTTCATCACCTCTCTATGGGCGTGCCGATGCAATTTTAAAAATTACACCTATTAAAATGCCTTATATTCAGGAAGC
>JAVBMZ010000060.1:0-7950 GCA_031551935.1 Bacteroidales bacterium | reverse complement strand
GATCAACCCTGAATTAAAGACATTTATCCGGAATAAACTTCGTGCAGAAACAATCACGCTTTTACGCTTTTACAAAGAATATCCAATCGTGTAAAAAACAACGACTTGTCTATCAGATTTTTATCAATATATAGACAAATGCCTGCGCCCAACTGCGCGCCAGCTTTTGTGCCGGTGGACAGTGTAGCCATCAGCAATCACGAAAAGGTTAGGCACTACATCAAAAACACTTATTTCATCTGTTATTTTTATTTTTTCTCAAAAAAAGTAACTTATTTCAAAAATATGTTTTTACTTTGCATTTAAAAGTACTTTTATTTTTGCATATGGCAAAAATATAACCACTTGTTTTTATAGATTAATAAAAATTATATCATGAAAGAATTACTATTTCGCGACAAGTTGTATGGCACCGGAATCATACTGGTATTAGTGAGTTTCATTATTTATCTGCTGGGATTATTGGTAAAAGGTGAAGCATCACTAGGCATTTTTTTCATCAATTACATTTTTACGGCTGGCTACTGGATAGCTGTTATCATCACGGCCATCTTTGTCCGGAAAAAATATCGTTTTTGCCGTATTTTCCCGGCATTGATACTATCGCTTATCAGCGCCTATTCGCTTAATCGTAGTATGAATGTCTTTGATGCATCGCCGTTTTGGTTTTCAATAGTACTGTTATTCATATCGGCCGCTTGCTTAAGTTTAGCATTCTTTCGGGATATACCCACGTTACTTCGTCTATTGGCCATGTTTGTCATGGGTTTGGGAATGATGGTATTTCTGTACTTATCTATTTACCTGGTACCGATTTATCCAGCCGGCGCTGCATTATTTTGGGCATTGGGAATCTCCCTGCATAGTTTTGTGCCACTGCTTTTCCTGACGTTTTTTATCATATGGTTCTGTAAATTCGTAAGTAGTGAACGACATGCACTATGGCCTCTATTATCGGGAGTTGGTTTTGTATTGATATTGGTCGTCGTGTTTACCCTCCGCTGGACAAACATTGTCAGCTTCATCAACGATACGTATCGTAGTTCATTTACTGAGGACAATGCCGCACTTCCCAATTGGGTGAGGGTGGCACAACGTATCCCTAAGAACAATATGACCAACAAGGCTTTGAAAGTAGGACTCACCTATGTTTTACCAGAAAATGAAATGAATTTTTGGAATTTCAGTTTTCCTTCCCGGTTTGTCGAACAGAAAATACATGACCCGTTGATTGTAACAGCTTGTTTTTTAGGCGGCACACCTTGTCTGAATGATGAAGAAAAAATCAAAATACTCGAAAGTATTTATGACTGTCGGCAACAAGCGGCTGAGCGGTTATGGAGCGACGAAGGAATAGAAACCACCTATGTCAATTCGTCTGTCCTGATATGGCCACAATACCGCACTGCTTATACCGAACAGGTGATTATGTTACGCAACACCAAGGAAAGCTGGCGTAATGGAGAAGCTGTATACACTTTTCATTTGCCGGAAGGTTCGGTAGTGACTTCACTCTCGTTATGGGTCAACGGGAAGGAAGAAAAAGGTATACTGACCACCAAGGATAAGGCCGAATTGGCTTACCGTACCATTGTGGGTGTCGAATCCCGCGACCCATCATTGGTACAATGGCAGGAAGGATCTACCGTCAGTGTCCGTGTTTTTCCCGTTACTTCGAAAGAAGAACGGACATTTAAAGTAGGGATCACTTCTCCGTTGCATCTGAAAAAGAAACAGTTGATATATGAACCGATTTATTTCGAAGGAACAGATTTCACAAACGCTCGTGAAGTGATACATGTAGAATTGTTACAAGAAGCTGAAAACTTGAAATATCCATCCTTTTTTACCAAAGAAGGTTTAGAACTAATGTCTAAAAAAACAGGGAGATACAACAATCATTGGTCTATCACGATGAATGATGTCAACTTGTCCGACCAACCGTTTTGTTTCGATAACCACTGTTATACCCTGCAGGAAATAAAATCACGGGAGACTCCGGTCGACATACAACATGTATATCTGGACGTCAATCAATCCTGGTCTAAAAATGAATGGGATGCTGTACTGGGTACGCTTGAAAACAAAAAGGCACAAGTGTACGACGGACAAGAGATGAAGATCATCACCCCCGAAAACAAAAATGGGTTGTATCGTCGGTTGTCAAAACAACAGTTTTCACTTTTTCCTATCCACTTCATCAAACATCCGGAACAAAGCCTGCTGATCAGTAAAAGTACATCGGTATCACCCAATCTGTCGGATTTAGAAGAATCCGGGTTTCTCAGGAATTTAAAAAAAGTTTCCCGTCCGGAAAGGGCCATCTATTTTTTCAATATCGGCGACGAATTATCTCCTTACTTAAAAACACTTAGAGAATATCGCTTATTAAGATATCAACAAGGAAATATAGATATATTACGAAGCATGATGCAAAAATCTATTTTCTTACAGGCATCATCCGAAAATGACAGCTGTGTGACAGTGTATGATGCCGGAATCGACATTGTAAAACAAAGAAAACAGGCACCATCTATCGCTCCTGACCATCTGATGCGTTTGTTTGCTTACAATCATATCATGCAACAATACGCAGGTAGTTGGAATACAGCTTCTCCGCTCACCGACCAAATGGTCGCCGAAGCACAACAAGCATATGTGGTATCGCCTGTATCGAGTTTAGTGGTATTGGAATCGCA
This sequence comes from Bacteroidales bacterium, assembly GCA_031551935.1. Lineage (GTDB taxonomy): Bacteria > Bacteroidota > Bacteroidia > Bacteroidales > UBA4181 > JAIRLS01. Next base: position 5,251 of record JAVBMZ010000060.1, on the reverse strand, counting down.
AAAAGATTATGACCGATTTGATATCAAGAATACAGAAAATAGTTTGCTAAATGCATCTAAAAGCTCGAAAGGAGCTGTACCGGAGCCTCATGAATGGGCGTTATTATTGATCGCCGGAACTATTGCCATATACATGTATGTTCGTAGAAAAAAGTCTAACTCGATGAGCAGTTGATAAATTGAATATTTTTCTGTAAATGTAAGTATATTGATGCATTATATCCCTTTTAAATTAATGATACATAAAATACTTTAATCGAGGATAAATGTTGAAATCATGAGATTAGGAATTTTGAAATTTATAGAATATATCGGTTATGTGGTCTAAACACCATAGTCTATCAAAAGCCTTAGCTGTCATGGAATCCCTATCAGGCAGGCTTACCAAACGACACCTTGAACAGCTTGTTTTTATCATCTCTATTTTATCGGTGATATTGATTGCTTTTATTGGGTTGAGGACATATTTATCGCAGCAATTATTCAATTTGGCTTTAGGCATGTTGGCCATCCCGTTTGTGATACAAACGTGTCCCGGTAAAAAAGATTCTTCCCGTTTTGCAGTCATAGCATTATTATTGATGGGATTGTCTTTCTATGCTCCGGTCAATACATTGGTCTACTTATCGTTGATAGCCATTGTATTGTTTTTGGTAGAAAGCCGATTCGGAAAGATAAACTTTTTAACCATCATCGTAGCCATTTTTACCGTACCACTGTCAAACTATTTGGTAAATACCTTTAGTTTCCCTATCAGGCTGTGGCTCACATCAATTTGTGGGAATATTTTTCAAACGATGGGCATTCCTGTGATAACGTCCGGTAATACATTTTCATACGCCGGTAATGATTTCACTGTCGACCCAGCCTGCATGGGATTAAACATGATGGTATCGTCTTTATTGATAGGCATTTTAATTTTCGGTTTTTATCAGAAAAAATACCAAAAAGAAATGCCTGTAGGGATAGTGTTAGCATATTTGACCATTGTTTTGTTGTTAAATATTTTTTCGAACCTGGTTAGGATGGTGATATTGGTTCTATTCCAGATATTTCCGGATACCATCATGCACGATATGATTGGAATTCTTTGTTTTCTGATACAGGTGATATTACCAGCATGGGGTATCTCTTGGTTCATGATTTCCAAGTTAAAAGGGAATCACAACTCTAAAAAAGTGATGAGTGAACATCAAAGAAATCCTTCACTACGGTTGATGATACAGATAGGATGCTGTGCTTTTTTATGGATAACTGCTTTCTATGTTATTGCACAAAAAGAAAATGATGCAATACCTGCCTTGGCTGAAGATATTTCGGGTTACACGGTTACTTCACATTCACAAGGTGTGGCTAAACTCGAAAATTCAGTTTCGCTAATATATGTCAAGCAAATACGATGGTTTTGCGATACAGAACACAATCCGATGATGTGTTGGACCGGAAGCGGATACAAAATGTCACAAGTGAAGGAAGATGTATTGGATGGACTTACTATATACTCTGGTATCCTACAAAATGAAGACGACATCCTATATACTGCATGGTGGTATAGCAACGGCATATCATCTACCAACAGTCAGCTTCATTGGCGGTGGGATTTGTTCACAGGCGCTCCCGCTTACTCATTACTCAATGTAACAACAGCAGATCAAAACACACTAAAAACCGAAGTATCCAAATTTGCAACATTATTCGTCCATCAGCAAGGAAGTTTTCGGGAACCCCATTGATAAGATATCGTTAAGGTATCGCAAACGTTTCAATCAGTCCATGTTTAGGATTGTAAACTGTCCGAAAGCAAGTTATGATATATTTTTCTCAATCATTCATTTATATTGATAAAACAGTATGTGAATATTGGAAAAATATTTATTTTTGACCATATGCATTATTGACACAAATCATATTCGAGAACTAAGTTAGTAATATAATTTTTAAACCAAAATAACCATGAAAAGCAAGATACTATCTTTTATCCTTCCAATCGTTTTGCTATATATAACAAGTTGCACCAGTACACCCCGTGTTAGTGGAGAAAAGTGCGATGTGAATATAGCAGGCATACATTTTACCAAATCAGTTAATGGGGCAGAATCACTTATAACATTGGCAGATAATGGGAATGTTCAATTTAAATCAGAAGGAGGAAAAGATTTTTTTTCGGATCCTGATGGCAAATTGTCAAACAATACTGCTCCTATTCTTTTATCTAAAATAGATAATACCAAACCCTTCACATTAACGGCTAAAGTAACTCCAGAATTCAAAAAAATGTACGACGCCGGAACCCTTTACCTTTATGTAAATGACTCATTTTGGCAGAAATTTGCTTTTGAAATGGATGAACGGGGTAAAGTCCGCATAGTTACGGTCAGAACAATCGATTATTCAGATGATAACAATCACGATATTATTCCCCAGGAAAGTGTGTATATGAAGATTTCTTCTGATACCAGTACTATTGGATTCTACTATTCCCTTGATAATTTGGAATGGCAATTGGCCCGTCTTTACAAAAATAATTATCCCAAAGAACTATGGGTTGGTATAGGTGCACAATCTCCCATGGGTGATGGAACAGTTATAGAATTTGAAGGCTGCTCGCTGACTATAGATCATATTAAAGATTTTAGATTAGGAATATAATGACTGGTTGGCGTGTTCGGGCATATACCACCGACGGCATACCTTATTTCCGTAATAATGGTTATCCGGAATTTTTTACTTTTATATATGAAAACCCTTATTTTGAATGACGATTACATGAATTATATAATGCTATATTTGTTATAATCGCGTAAAAAATTGATCAGGTTAGTCAACCAAATTATCAGTCGGTGGCAAGCGGTTGAATGCTTAATACTTAAAAATAAAATTGAAATGAAACATTGGTTGAAAATATTAATAGGATTATTAACCCTTAATTGCTGCAATTCCAAAACGGAAATTATAACAGAAAAAGAGTTTTCTCAAATCTATTTGGATTCATTGAAAAAATTGCATCCAGAAGTGAATTTTCAAATTATTGACAACTTAACAATTTCTTCGTTCTTTGAAGGACAAGATTATAAACATTTTTTAGATAATGCTTATAGAGAATACAAATTACAGCCAGATTCTATAAAAGCGGTAATTTCAACATACATTAATTCTTCATCCGAATTATATACAGGTCGACAGAATATTCAACCTGACAGAATTGTACCGACAATAAAACCAATTGAATATTTGGAAGATTTGAAACAATTAAGTAATAGAAATGAGGAAGGGCCTTGGGTTACATATGAAAAATATAATGACCAATTAATAATTGTATATGGAGAAGACACAGAAAAGAGTATAGCCTATTTTACAAAAGAAGATTTTGAAAAATTAAATATAGCAAGAGATACTTTACAAGAGTTTTCAATTTCTAATCTCAAAAAACGATTATCTGAAATTCAACGTATCGGAGAAAACGGTAGTTTTGGAATAGCAGCAGGAGGAGTTTTTGAAGCAAGTTTAATACTTATGACAAGTTTATGGAACAAAGAAAACTTTAACGTTGACGGCGATTTTGTAATTGCTATTCCTAATAGAGATATTTTGTTTATAACGGGGAGTAATAATGTGAAAGAAATAGAAAAAATTAAGAACTCAACGGAAAAGTTATATTCAGAAGGAAATTATTCGATATCACCATATTTGTACAAATGGAATGGGAAAAAATTCGAAAAGTATAACAAGTAAATGCGACCAAACTTACGGTCTCCCGCTAGTGGTTGAAGGTATGGATTCATCCGTATTTTGTCGTTCCCGAAAGCCAAGGGCAGCACGTTAGTGATATTTGCAAGCAGAAAAGAATAATTAAAATGGAACATTATGAAGAGAATATTTTTCTTATTGTTGTTAATCAGTTCTTCTCTTAGGGCTGAAACTTTTTCAGGTTATTATGTCACAAATAATTTGGACACAATTCATTGTAATATTAATTTGATAAAGAAACATGTTGACCATTATGATTTTTCAAAAGTGACAAAAAGTGTAAATCTTGTTGACAATGAAGGGAAAAGGAAGTTTAAACCTCATGAGATTATTTGTTTTGTCATAAACATACCAAACAAAGGAGTATATAAATTCGTCTCACTAGTGGAAGATAAGAAAAAAAAATTTCATGAAATTCTTAGCGGAAAAATCTCTTTATACAAAACCTATTCGACACATTCATATGATGGTTCATTAGCAATAATACCTGTTGCACTTAAAGACAATAAGCTTGTTTACCTTAATGTGGCAAATAGAAAACAAAAAAATCAGCAACTTGTTGAAAGATAATCCCATAGTTTTAGAAAAATAGGAGGCAACGATATTTAATATGTTGACAGATTCATGGTTTGACACAACTGAAATAGAAAAATACATTAAAGAGTATAATCAGTTTGATACAAACGAAAAATGATAAAATTCCCGCCAAATCATAGTCTGCTTTTAGGCGGGTTGAAGTGAGCAATTCAGCTTTTGCCGCTTCTGCTCTATTGTGTCACCCAAGCCAAAAACAGCTAATAATGTGATAATGGTAAAAGAATGAATGCAAAACAGTAACTTTGTGGTACATCAAAAACCGAAAAATCATGGAAACAGTAAGAACAAAATATTTGGGTAGTCTTCGAACCGAAGTAGAACATGTAACATCAGGGGCAAAAATCATCACCGATGCTCCCGAAGATAATCATGGTAAAGGAGAATATTTTTCGCCGACAGATCTATTAGCGGCATCTTATGGGTGTTGTGTGCTGACGATTATCGGGATTGCAGCACAAGCTCATGGATTTAACATAGACGGGACGGAAGTGAAAACAACCAAAATAATGGGTACTGATCCACGCCGTGTGGTAGAACTGGTCGTGGAATTTACTTTTCCACACAATAACTATAATGACAAAGAGCGTAAAATTATTGAATTATCCGCCAAACAATGCCCAGTGGCCAATAGCCTTGACCCGGCAATGAAAATTACCAAAACAATTATCTATGGTCATTAGTTTGACACATCATATGATGAGTTTCCTATATTCAATACAAGAATTTGCAGTATGAACAGGATATTTGACCAATTGACTATCGCGAATGTAACGTTCAACAACCGTTTGGTGATGCCTCCCATGTGTATGTATGCCTCTGACGAAAGCGGCGAAGTGAAAGATTTTCACTTACTTCATTACGAAACTCGTGCTATAGGTGGTATTGGAGGAATTATCGTTGAAGCAAC
>JAVBMZ010000035.1:0-11936 GCA_031551935.1 Bacteroidales bacterium | reverse complement strand
GATTTGGGTAAATTCAGGTTGGCGGTCGGCGCGCAGATCTTCGTCGCGAAAACATTTTACAATCTGAAAATAACGGTCGAAGCCAGCTACCATCAATATTTGCTTAAATGTTTGCGGCGATTGTGGTAAAGCATAGAATTGCCCGGCATTCATTCGTGAAGGCACCACAAAGTCACGTGCACCTTCGGGCGTAGATTTCATCAGAACAGGCGTTTCCACTTCGAGAAATTTTTGGTTGTCCAAATATTTCCTGACTTCCTGTGCCATCCGATGACGTAGTTCCAGGTTACAACGGACTGTATTTCTGCGCAGGTCAAGGTACCGGTATTTCATGCGTAAGTCGTCGCCTCCGTCGGTATCATCTTCTATGGTGAAAGGAGGTAATATGGCACGGTTAAGAATGGTCAATTTTTCGACCACTATTTCAATTTCACCAGTGGGTATTTTATTGTTTTTGCTGCTACGTTCGCATACCTGACCTTCTGCCTGAAGGACAAATTCACGGCCTAACTTGTGGGCTTCGTTGTATAACTCAGAGTTTGCGGACTCTGTAAAAACTAATTGCGTGATGCCGTAACGGTCGCGCAAATCCACAAAAGTCATTCCGCTGAGCTCGCGTATACGTTGTACCCATCCTGCCAAAGTTGTTTTTTGTCCGACATGGCTTTTATTTAATTCTCCACAATTGTGTGTTCTGTACATCATTAATGGTTTAAGCAATTGACAATAAAATATATGCTCATATGGTGAATATGGACGCGGGTTTTATTTCTCGTTCAGCAGCGATTTATATTTTTCCTGCTTATTCAGTATGTCCACGGCCATTTTTATTTGGGCATCTGTTTGTACGGAGTATGCGATACGCCCCGCATTATAATAATACCGCACGGCAATTTCTTCGCCAAGCAATTCTTTCACATCGTCTTTAAACAACTCTAAATCTTTAAAACGGTCGTGTGATAATTTTGCTTGTAAGGCATTAAATTCTGCTGTGGCACTTTCCAGGTATTTATCGCGATTGGCCGCTTCCTTCAATTTTTGGAAAGCGACCTCGCTTTCGGTTTGATAATCGAATGTTTTATCGCGCAAGTAAGCCATGTATGCTGCATATTCCTGATCCGTTAATGCAAATTTACTGGCTGGGGCAATTGAATCATGTTGATTAGCATAGATAGTCGCATAATCAAAAATCAAATTATTCAAATACAAAGTAACGGCTATTCGGCTAAGCGTTTCGGGCAAGGATTCAACGTCGGGACTGATGCCTCCACCGTCTTTAACTATCCTTTTGGTTTTTAGTGTTTTGTATTCCCGGATTAAGGAATCGGGAATATGGCCTACACTACCATCGGCTTCGCGATGCGTATAATCAAGCGCCTGAATACAACGTCCGCTGGGGATGTAATATTTGGCGGTAGTGACTTTCAGTTGTGCATTGTAGCTTAATGGGCGTGGGGCTTGTACTAAGCCTTTCCCAAAAGTGCGTTGTCCGACAATGACACCTCTATCTAGATCCTGGATAGCTCCGGCGACAATTTCCGATGCCGATGCCGATGCCCGGTTTACCACCACAGCCAACGGAATGACTGTATCTACAGGTTCGTGACGTGTAGTATAAATGTTGTCCCATTGTTTGACGCGTCCGCGCGTACTTACCACTTCCTGTCCCCGTTTTACAAAGAGATTGACTACATCTACTGCTTCAATCAGCAATCCTCCCGGATTATTACGAATATCCAACACCAAAAAATCGATGTTGTGTGTTTTTTTCAATGCGGCCAAAGCGTCTTTGACTTCTTTACCGGCGTTGTTTGAAAAATTGGATAGACGAATGTATCCTACTTTATTATTGGGATCCAATGTGCCATAATATGGAACGTTAGGAATAGTAATGGTTTCCCGTGTGAGCGTTTTAGTCACTTCACTTTTTGTGGCTACTTGCCGGTACGTCAGTTCTATCTTGGTGTTGGGGACTCCCTTCAGTAACTCGCTAACTTCGGAATCGCTTTTGCCGGCAATCCATTCACCATTGACTTTTAGCAACATGTCGCCGATGCGAAGCCCCGCTTTGTCCGCAGGATAATTACGCGATAACTCTACAATCGTTACTATATTGTCGATGTTGCGTATGGAAGCACCGATTCCGCCGTATTGCCCTGTAGTGACGGTTTTGTAATTTTCCATCTCTGATTCAGGGATATAGGTGGTGTACGGATCTAACGATTCCAACATTCCTTCAATACTGGCATTGACGAGTTTTTCCGGATCAGTCTCGTCTACATAATACAAACTGAGTTCACGGAACAGATTGAAAAAAATATCCAGATTTTTAACTACTTGAAAATCGCGATCGGACAGGGTTACAAAAGATACCGATGCGATGAAGATAGCGATAACAGCTACCCATCTAATTTTCGATTTGTGTTGGCTGATATTCATGAGACATGTTACTTAGTGTCTTTGTATTTCTTCGTGGCACATATTGTTGGCTGTGAAGCATACAAGACATTAAGCCGGTTTTATTTCTTGCTGGCTTTATATTTTTTAACTTCTTCAATAAATGTACCGAACATGTATTCGGTGTCGGTTGCTCCACCTGAGGCTTCTGGGTGAAACTGGGCAGAAAAGAACGGTTTCGTTTTATGGCGGATACCTTCATTGGTACCGTCGTTCAGGTTGACGTAATAGGGTTCCCATTCATCAGATAAGGTGTCGATGTTAATGGCAAAACCATGATTTTGTGCGGTGATAAATGCCGTATTTTCTCCTACTTGTCGTACAGGCTGGTTATGGCTACGGTGTCCGTATTTCAGTTTAAAAGTATCGGCGCCCGCAGCCAACCCCATGATTTGGTTTCCCAAGCAAATGCCCATCATCGGTTCGTCGCGCTTGAAGGCATTGGCTATATGTTGGATGGTTGCCTCACATTTTTTCGGATCGCCAGGTCCATTGGTGATGAATAGACCGTCATATTCTTCTTGCAGGAAGTCATAATCCCAAGGTACCCTGATGACTGTGGCATCATTGGCAATTAGGTCGCGGATGATATTATATTTTACACCGCAATCGATCAGCAATATACGGTGAGCACCATTGCCATATACTATCTTTTCTTTACAACTGACTTGGTCCACTAAATTATATTCGTAGGGATTATAAGAGGGTACGTCCTGGTTTTGGTAAATGACCTTGCCTAACATGTTGCCTTTTTCGCGAAGATGTTTGGTTAATGCCCGCGTGTCGACATCATATATTCCGGGAATATGGCGTTCTTTCATCCAATCATTTAAGCTTTTACATGCACCCCAATGGCTGTAGTTTTCAGTATAATCAGTAACAACCAAAGCAGAAATATGGATATTGTCTGATTCGAAAAACTTGGGCATGCCATTTTCTTTATCATCACATGGTACACCATAATTTCCTACTAGAGGATAAGTCATTACCAGAATTTGTCCTTTATAAGATGGGTCGGTAAGACTTTCGGGATACCCTGTCATGGCGGTATTGAAAACTACTTCACCTGCCGCTGAACCTTGATAGCCAAATGATTTTCCATGGCATTCGGTGCCGTCTTCTAAAATGATTTTGATGTCTGTCATTAAAGTATGAATATTATTTAGTGGTGATAAAATCTTTAATTTGTTCGGGTACCAGACGTTTGCCGATGATTTCTTTCTTCTCGTTGAGCAGATAAAGAATCGGCGTCATAGATACGTCGTACAAATCCTTATACTTATAGCTATAGGGACTCCATGCATTGATCCAACCAAACATGTTGTGTTCGTTGACAAAATCGATCCATTTTCCCTTAGCTTCTTTGGAAATAACCGTTTGTACGGTAATTACCTGTAATCCTTTGTTTTTATATTCTTCGTATACCTGGTATAGTTCCTGGATGGATTTTTTACAATGGCTGCAACTATAATCCCAGAAAAAGATGGCTGTGTATTTACTTTTTACCTCCTTACGGAAATCCTGCATCATGATGCCTGCATGAAGATCAAATTTGATGGCCGTATCCAACGCTGCCGCTTTGAAATGTTCGGGTGGCAACACCATGAGCATTTCCATGGGCGGCGCCATTTTGGTGATCAGGTTGGGTTTCTTTTTTTCCACTTCTGCTTTCAATTTTTCGATATAATCAGCAGAACTCCACGTGGCATAAGGGATGTACCATTTGTCAGCAAGGTGAACCCATATGTTTTCGTGTACCATGATTTTGCTTTTGGTGTAATAGTTGAACAGTGTAACCAGTACACACCGGAAAATATCGTCGTTAGATTGGGCTTTAGCCAATATTTTGTCAGCTTCTACACAAATGGTATCGGGATGTTGCGGTATCACCCGAGTCATATATTCGAGTATCTTTTCTTCGTATAGCGGTGTCCGTAACATGTCCGGATCGTAGATATTCAGGTTGTCGAAGAAATGGGCGCGATACCAGCGATACACGTAGGTGGAATCGGTGATATTGCCTGCTGCATCCCTTGGATAGTCCGGTAACTTTGTTTCCATTGGGATCAGCGTGTTCAGGAATTTACTGACATATAGGTCAGGATGGGCGTCTATCAGTTGTTGTATGTATGCCAGCCGTTCCTTATTCAGGTTTTGCATCTTTTCGCGAATCTCATTTTTCTCTTTATCGGAAGTCGCTTTTTGAAACTGCTCGTTTAACTGTTGGAATAGGGCGCCACGTTCGGTATTGTACCGCTGAAAATCGTAAAATACCGTATTTTCCATGGATCCTGTAAAACGGGTGTTTTTAATAAAATCTGCGGTATCTATTTCAATGTCAAAATTTTGCTCTTTGCCGATAACCACATCGTATTTTTTCTTGTCATGGTATATAAAATAAATTCCTTTCGCCAAAGGCTTTTTACCTGTAAAAACGCCTTTCCCGTTTTTCAGGACGGTGGTATCGTCAGGGATCAACATATCGCTTTTAGCAAAATAATGACCTAACAATATGGTATCATTTTTACTTTTGGTGGAAATATGGATGTTGTATCCTTGGGAAAAAACTAAAGTAGTTGTCAAAAAAGACAGTAAGCAAACATTTTTGATAAAATATAAAACTTTCATATATAAAATTTTACACATCCATTACTACGTTTGGCCGCAGTCTGAAAAATCTGTCAAAGGTAACACATATTTGGAAATTATGGTTTACCTGACTCGTTAACTTTTCAGTATGCGGTGTGGACAAATATATCTTGCTCACGGGTGTAAGCGTTTATTTCTGTTGATATTTGTGAGATGATATATCACATTATCCTACAAAATACGCATTGCGTGTTATTTAGCGCTTAAGAAATCAAAATCCTATATTTGCGAAGCTAAAAAATCTTTAATTTGTTCGAGTGCTATACGTTTAAGGATAATTTCTTCCTTTTCGTTGAGCAGGTAATAAGTGGGCATCACTGCTGCATCGTACAAATCCCTATATTTGTAACTGTAGGGACTCCATGCATTGATCCAGCCAAACATGTTGTGTTCGTTGATAAAATCAATCCATTTTCCCTTAGCCTCTTTGGAGATAACCGTTTGTACGGTAATCACCTGTAACCCTTTATTTTTATATTCTTCGTATATCTGGTACAGTTCCTGAATGTGTTTTTTGCAATGGCTGCAACTATGATCCCAGAAAAAAATGACTGTGTATTTGCTTTTTACTTCCTTGCGGAAATCCTGCATCATCATACCTGCATGCAGGTCGAATTTAATAGCCGTATCCAATGCTGCCGCTTTGAAATGTTCGGGCGGTAGTACCATGAGCATTTCCACGGGAGGCGCCATTTTACCAATAAGATTGGGTTTCTTTTTTTCCACTTCTGCTTTCAATTTTTCGATATAATCGGCAGTACTCCATGTGGCATACGGGATGTATCATTTGTCGGCAATATGCACCCATATGTTTTCATGTACCATGACATTGCTTTTCACATAATAACTGAAAACACTCAATGAAATATACCGGAAAATCTCGTTGTTTGCTTGGGCTTTAGCCAATATTTTATCAACTTCCACACAAATGGTGTCGGGATGTTGCGGTATCGCCTTCGTTATGTATTCGAATACCTTTTCTTCATACAGCGGTGTCCGCAACATGTCCGGATCGTAGATATCTAGGTTGTCAAAGAAATGGGCACGATACCAGCGATACACATAAGTGGAATCGGTGATGTTGCTTGCCGCATCCCTCGGATAGTCAGGTAGCTTGGTTTCCATCGGGACGAGCATGTTCAGGAATTTGCTGACATATAGATCCGAATGGGCGTCTATCAGTTGTTGTATGTATGCCAACCGGTCATTATTTAAAATTTGTATCTTTTCGCGAATCTCGTTTCTCTCTTTTTCGGAAGTTGCTTTTTGGAACTGATCGCTCAACCGTTGGAGGGTATTCCCACGTCCGGTATTGTACCGTAGATAATCGTAAAATACCGTATTTTCCACGGAACTTGTAAAATGGTTTTTGATAACATCTGTGGTGTCTATTTCGATACTGAATTTTTGTTCATCGCCCATCATGATATCACCCAATTTACGATTATGGTTGATGATAAAATATAACCCTTTGGCTAAGGGCTTTTTACCCGTAAAAACGCCTTTCCCCTTTTTTAAGATGACAGTGTCGTCAACATACATCGTGTTTTTGGCGAAATAATGCCCCAATATCACGGTGTCATTGTTGCTTTTGAGGGAAATATTAATTTGATATCCTTGTGAAAAAACTAAAGTAGTTGTCAAAAAAGACAGCAAGCAGGTGGTTTTAAAAAAATATAAAATTTTCATAGGTATTTTTTACACATCCATTACTACGTTTGGCCGAATTATCTGAAAACTTTACGCAAGGCGATCTGCCAAATTGAAAATATCACCCTGATGGAAGACTTTCAATATTGTGGTACAGTTGGTGCCATAGGGCTATAATAGATGATACGTAAAAAAACGAATTATGTTGCAAATATCCGTCATCATCCATTCCGCCTCTGGGGTATATTGCAGTGATGGATGTTCGCATCACAGATGCTCCGGACAATTATGAGGCTTGTCCGCCCTTGTATTGTTCAAGTTGTCAAAATACAGGCACCCTATGGGGAGGATATGGGTGTTATCTAACCTTTTAAACAGACCGGCCGGATTCCATGTAAGTCATCTATCGACTTGGGTATAGGTATAACATTATAGACAAATAAATGATAAGATATGAACATTTTGTTTTATAAAAATGGTTACATTAATTTGGTAAACTGGATTTAGCTAGCTTTAGCCTTACTAGAAACAATTTATTCCCTAAAATGATGTATTTAACCAAAACAGAAAGCGGGTTTTAGGTGAAAACAGCAATTGTTATATTCATGTAACTACTTTGTTTACAGTTGTTTGATACAAGATGGGTTTGTGTGCAGCCGCGTCATTTGACTGTTATAGCTGGATTGCGCCACAAGTTAGGTAGGAATTGATAATACAAAAGGTGCCTCCAGGTGATCAAGTCATGTGCACCCAAGCTCCCCACGTAATACTCATGTTTCACCCCCAATGTGTCCAACTCCTCATGCAGCACCTGGTGACGCGCCCGTGGGTTGGTTTCGTAGGTTCCGGCACCCAAGAAAAAATAATCGATCCGGTCGTTTACGCCCAGATCGCGTAGCACTGGGGTTTCGTCGATCGAAATGGCGGCACTCAGAATACCTATGCTACCGAACAAATCGAGGTTGCGCAACCCCACGTACTGGGCGTGGCGTCCGCCCATCGATAGTCCCGCGATAGCCCTCGCATGGCGGTCTTTGATCACGCTGTAATGCTGCTCGACGAAGGGAATGATCACCTCCTTGTACTCGCGTTCAAGCGTGGGGAACGAAATTTTGGTGTGTTCTGGGTGCATGCGGTGTACTACCTGGTTGTTGGGGATGACAATGAGCATCGGCACCACCTTGCCTTCGGCCATTAGGTTGTCCATGATGAAGTTAGCCTGTCCATGCATCGTCCACGTTTCGGGCAAATCGCCAGATCCGCCCATCAAGTAAAGCACCGGATATTTCTTTTTAGGATCGTAGCCAGGTGGAGTATATACCAGCATATAGCGCTCGCCGTCAGTTACGGGAGAATAGTAGAAATGCTGGGTGATAGCCCCATGGGACACTTTTTTTGCGTCGTAGAACGCAGGGTCGTCTCCGTGCACCCACAACATGCTGAATGCCGGCATGTTGGCATGCCCCGTAAAGGTGTTGTTGGGGTCGGTGATATTCACTCCGTCCACGTGGAAGTAGTAGAGATAGATGTCAGGTACCAGCGGCCCGATTGTAGCCATCCATACCCCTTCACTGTCCTTGACCATGGGTACGCGCGTACCGGCCTTTTCACCTACAAACATCGATCCGGTGATATATGCCTCGCGCACGGAGGGCCCGTAGAGACGGAAGGTAACGGTATGGTCATCGAATACTTCGGGCGAAATGACCTTAGCCGACAGGGGTACCAGGTTCTCGGTGTTGCGCTGAGGATCCCAGTCGATGTTCACGTGGTTCTGCTGTCCATGCAGGGAGGCCGCACCGCATAGGAGCATTGCGACTATGACTAGATATATTTTTTTCATATTGACATACTATTTACAGATGAATCGTTTCTTAAAGTATGCGGCACCACTTCTTGAGTTCCAGCGCAAGCTGGTAGGCGAAATCGCGTATCTCATCGGCATTGCGCTCGGCCTCAGGTATAGCTCTCCAAGTCTGTATCTTGGCCGTTGGTGGATCGTACATGGGTACCATTTCCGAAGCTTCGAGTAGATTGGCTGCGATTTCGGCTGCTTCGAGGATATCGTCGGTCGTAGCCCTGCGGTTGCGGAATATGGTGTGATCGTCTGTCAAAGCGGCGCTGATGGCCTTCAGTGCCCTATTGGCATATCCCTCCTTGTTGGGATTGGCGTGCACGGCAGTAGTCAGATCGCGCTTGCGATAGAAACCCATCAGGGCAGCCACGATCGAGGGATCACGCACCGTTCCATCGGCATAGAACACCCCATGGATGTCGGCCCAGTAGCCATGAATCATCAACTCAAAGATGTACCAACCCATACCGTTGTCCCCACACAGTTCCAGCGACATGTCGTAAGGGTTGCCACGTCCGATACAGGCCATTTCACTGTTGATCACCTGCTTATTGTCGTTGTTCTTGGAAACCTCTATGGCGATGTCATAGGCAGCCTGCGCCTTAGCGCGGGTTTCGGAGTAGTCGTGAAAACTGAGCACGTCCACCAAGTCGGCGCTCCAGTGGAGATGTTCGGAGAGCCACTCACCCACTGTGACAGCATTTACCGGATCATATTCCTTGATCTTTTTACAGTAGTAGCGCACGAAGTCGTAAATCTCTTTCAATCGCACCTGTTTTTGGTCTTCGGACGCCTTTATATAGTAGTCGTTACAGGCCGGCTCGTTCATTACATCCCACATGATCAGCCCCGGCTCGTTTTTTAGGGCATCTATGACAGCTTTCACATATAGGTCGGCTTCCTTGCGGAAAACGGGTTTGAGGGTTTCGGGATTTAGTCCGTTGCCGTTAAAGAAGATGGGCATGGTAGAGATTCCCTTGGCATGGGCCGTGCGCACGAACAGTACCAACTGATGGAGGAAGGCCTGTGGGTCTCGCTGGTACTGGCCATAGTTGAGCCAGATGCGGGCACTGTTCAAGTCGACCCGCCGGGCATATCCCAGTTCGGTCTGCAACGTGGCCTTATCGGCTCGCCAGCCGCTAGGGTAACAGAAGCCGCGGATGTAACTGTAGTCGGATTTAGGTGGCTCAGCGTTCGCCGTAAGCACTGTTACCGCTAGCACGGCGGTCAGTATATATCTAATCGTTTTCATCATGTGTTTTCAGATTAGGTAGGTGTGGGTAAACCGCACCTGCGGGTTATTTTTTCAGATGTTTGGCAAAGAATGTATCTATGGCGGACTGGGTAATATCAAGAGCCAGAGTATATGACACGTCGTGCCCTAAGTCGGGTACGCCGATATACTCCACGTCAGCCCCCATGGCTTTCATCCGGACTACGTAGTCCTTGACCAGGGCTGGGTCGACCGTCTGGTCGGCCTCACCCTGCAGAAATAGTAGTGGCGGTCGTTCGGCAGACAAATAAGAGATGGGCCAGCACTCTTCGAATTCCCAGAACCGCTTGGGCGGGAAACGCTGCGTGGAGGTCGCTCCACCTACGGCGCAGGTGATGGCGCTCGAATATTCCTGCCATGGACCGTCTCCCTCCAGTTCCTTGTTATCCGACGACACGGCCAACATCACAGCCAGGTGCCCCCCGGCCGAATGGCCGTAAGCGCCTATCCGATCGGAATCAATCCGCAGCTCTTCGGCGTGTGCCTTAAGCCAGCGCACGGCGCATTTCACGTCGCCAATGCAGGCAGGGAATGGTGCCTCATCGTCCAGCCGATAGTCGAGCGATACAGTCACGTAACCCTGGTTGGCAAAGTACAGTTGCATAGTCTGGAACACGGGTTCCTGCTTCGAGCCCATGCGCCAGCCACCTCCGTGCACCAGCACTACCACAGGGCGGATCTGCTCACCGAAATTGACTGGCTCAGCTAGGTCGAGTACCCACGATTTGCTATCCCCCTCGCGGTAGGGAACATCACGCATAAGGCGGATGCTTTTTTCAGAGTTGATAATAGAAAACGCTTTTTTATTACCTTGCCCCACACATCCGGCCAATAGGATCGAACACAGCAGCGGGTTTATGATCTTTTTAAACATGGTCGTTATTTGGCAAAGAATTCGTCCATAGCCGGCTTGGTAATATTCAATGCCAGGGTATAAGACACGTCGTGCCCCAGGTCGGGCACCATGATGTATTCCACGTTGGCACCCACGGACTTCATCTTGTCATAGTAACCTTTTACGAGGGGCTCCTTCACAATGGGATCTGCTTCGCCCTGCAACAGCAGCACCGGTGTCCGGTCGGCCGAAATGTAACCAATGGGCCACCACTCGGGATACTTCGACCAGGGGTTGTTAGAGTTACCGATCTCGGTGGGAGTCGCCCCACCCACGGCGCAGGCTACGCCACTCGAATATTCTTGCCACGGACCGTCGCCTTCCAGGTCTTTATTATCATTCGATACTGCCAGCATCACGGCTAGGTGGGCGCCCGCCGAATGACCATAGGTACCTATGCGGTTGGGGTCGATGCGCAGCTCCTTGTTATGCGCCTTGAGCCAGCGCACGGCGCACTTCACATCCTCGATGCAGGCAGGGAAGGCAGCATCCTGATTGAGCCGATAATCGATCGAAATGGTCACGTAGCCTTGGTAGGCGTAGTCGAGCAGCATGCAGCGGAACACACGCTCCTGCTTCGACCCGGCTCGCCAGCCGCCCCCGTGTATCAGTACGATGACCGGGCGGATCTCCTCGCCGAAATTTTCGGGCATGGCTAAATCGAGTACGCATTTTTCGATCCCCTCGCGGTAAGGGATATCGTCAGTCACACGGATGGTTTTCAGATTAGCCGTAACGCCGGGGTCTGCCTTTTTACCGGTGCTGTAACAGCCTGTCGTTACGACCAGCAGAATGATAAAAAATAAGCGTTGAAGTTTCTTCATCACTTTCACATTTAATAAGTTATAGATTTATTTTACAAAGAGACAAGGCGCTCCGGAAAATACAAGGGTATCAACAGACCAAAGATAATAATATATTATGAATGTCCGTTATTTCACCCAAAACAAGTTTAATTTAACTTGAAAATCCACCTGCTTGGCAGGTGGATCTGTCCTTTTGGCTTTGCCTCACTGCATTCTAAAATTTGAATACAGCGTACATGATAATGAAATTGTGTCATAGGGTGACCGATAAGAACGCTTGAAGGCTATGTCTTCATCTTTTCACTAAATCCACCTCCTTTGGGGTGGTTGTTTAATGTTTTCGATATTTAT
>JAVBMZ010000182.1:0-9301 GCA_031551935.1 Bacteroidales bacterium | reverse complement strand
CGGGCATGGCCTGGTGGATATGGCCGCATATGATCAATATTTTGCCGGCGATTTGACCAACTATGTGTTGACAGATGACGACATCACAAAAAATATCAGTCAATTGGAAAAAATTATTTGAATGATATTCAAGGATGGTGTCCATAGAGAGGCAGGTAACGGAAGTTGCTTGTCTCTCTTTTTATCATGTAAAACTTATTTATTTACAACAATATTTATGACCATACCATACGGTATGGTATGGTATGGTGCAGTTTTGGAACAATATTTTGAGGAATGATCATTTATATTTGTTACTGAAATTGGTTGATCCGATGAAATTTTTATTTTTCTGTTGATCGTGAGACCATATATAACCATGCGGAGCATACCGTTATGACAATTTTACTTGCTTCGCTGCGTGAGATCGCCTTCGGCTTAGTTCTGTTCAAGCGCAGCCGATAGGCGGAGCGCGTTTAAACTTAACGCAAGCGATCTCATGAGCCGAAGGCGAGTAATTGTCAAGTCTTTTTTGATTCCTTTTTGGGCGTCAAAAAAGAATGAAGAAAAATAAAAATGATAATAACGACGTAAATTTTAATTAGGGCTGTAAATTTGAGATCGTTCTTGTGCTACTTATGGACGTTATTACTATTTTTGACACATAGTGTATGTAAAAATGAATGCTGATGTATATTGATGACGGAAAACAACGTTGTAGCTGGTGTGGAAATGACTCACTTTATGTGAAATATCATGATGAGGAGTGGGGCAGGGAAGTGACCGATGATGATAGGATGTTTGAATATCTTGTCCTGGAAAGTGCTCAGGCAGGATTGAGTTGGATAACGATTCTTCGCAAACGGGAAAATTATCGCCAGGCGTTTGCTGGATTTGATGTCCGTAAGGTGGCAAAATTCACTGAAGAAGATGTAGAGCGTCTCATGCAGGACGAAGGTATCATTCGAAACCGGCTTAAAATAAGAGCGACTATTTCTAACGCCATATGTTTTTTGGCAGTGCAAAAAGAATTCGGCAGTTTCTGTAACTATCTGAAAAGTTTTCTTCCTGACGGGAAACCCATTATCAACCATTGGAACAACATGAGTGAGGTGCCGGCATCGACGCCTATTTCTGATAGTATCAGTAAAGATATGAAAAAGAGAGGATTTAAATTTTTCGGTTCTACCATTTGTTATGCCCATTTACAAGCTGTCGGCTATGTGAATGATCATGTAGCAAGTTGTTTTTGTCGTAATGAATCGTAATGAAACCTGCAAACTGGTTGTATGGATCTTAAATCTTGAATTTTATGTGGAAATTTTATGCAGTATTGTCCGCTCTTTTTGCCGCATTGACCGCGATATTGGCAAAATTGGGTGTGAAAGGCATCAGTGGTAATGTAGCTACTGCCATACGTACCATAGTGGTGTTGGTGATGGCGTGGGGAATCGTTGTGATTGGTGGGCAGATGAAAGATGTGAAAGAACTTTCCAGGAATAATATTTGGTTTTTGGTACTTTCGGGCTTGGCCACGGGACTTTCGTGGATATATTATTTTAAAGCGCTGGAAACAGGCGATGTGTCAAAAGTTGCTCCCATTGATAAATTGAGTGTGGCTATTGCCATCATCCTATCCATTGTTTTTTTGAAGGAACCTGCCGACCCGAAAGTACTCATTGGTGGTGCGTTGATTGTTGCCGGAACGATTGTGATTATCTTATAAAAATGGCTTGATGTTTTATGCTTGACATAATTGTTTCCAAAGAATACTACTTGATTCGATGTTTGTGATGCAATAAGAACTTTTTTGTTTGTACTTACATTTTCTTGAATAATACACCCTTTTCTCCTCCTGTTAGCTTGAAAGAAGTGATCTTGCCGTCATTATCCCTTATAAATTCGAATCCTCTTTTATAGTCTTCATAATTGCTGGAGAAAATATCGGCTTTTTCCCATTTCAGATAGATATAATCGAACCGGTATGTGACAAGCGTTAATATCCCTTCCTGATTTATCAATTTGTAATGTATATTCATTTCATCAGCATAATAATGCCCTTCATATTCTTTTGTTTCTACCGGACATTTTTCCACTTTGAGTGGCATTGTTTTCGCTAGAAATTCATTTAAGTCTGGAAATTTTACCGGATTGAGCGGTTGCGATTTTAGGTTTTGCAGGAATAGATTTGCTACTTTCCAATAACGGCTGTATGTCACATCATTGTTATCATTACTTAAGTATACAATAGCAAGGTTTTGATCGGGATAACGCACAATGGCAGTCCTGTATCCCAATACCAAGCCTAAATGTTCAATTTTATATGTCCCCTTATGAGACCCAAATCCATTGCCAAAGGCGTAATATTTAAATTCTTCCCCGTTGTTAAGCTTTGTTTTCCTGTTCAGCAATTGGAAGACCTTTTCTCCTCCAACTTTTTTTGTACTGAAGTTATTAACCCATTTTGCCAAATCGTCGATACTTGAATATACCGAAGCCGAACCGATTTCCGTAAAATTTTCGACATTTACATCAAATCCGTATTCAACCTCTTTATAACTGGAAGCTTTGTTAGGAATCAGTTTTTTTATGTCGTCTTTAATGTGTGTGTTTTTCATATCGAGAGGCCGGAATATATTTTCGTTCATCCAATCGCTAAACTTTTGCTGTGTGACTTTTTCTATGATCATTGCAAGCAGGTTGTAATTAGGGTTTGAATAGGAATACCGTTCACCGGGAGTAAAATTCAGTTCCGTTGTGCTGCATAGTATTTTATAGACCATATCGGTAGTGGTTATATCATCGAAATGCATTCCCATAGATATCCGCATAGCATCCGAATTTCTCAAGCCGCTTGTATGATATACGAGATTTTCTATAGTTATTTTCTTCCCAAAATCGGGCAATTCAGGAAAATATTTTTTAATATCATCCTCCAGCGAAATCAAGCCTTTATCGATTAGCATGGCAATGGCAAATCCTGTAAATTGCTTGGAGCATGATGCCAACTCAAATGAAGTGCTACTTGTTAAAGGGAGCTTATATTCCATATTTGCAAGTCCTATGGCATTCTTGTATACAACTTGATTGTTTTTTAGTACCACCACTGCTGCTCCCGGTTCATTTTGCGAATACCAGCTTTTCATCAACTGATCCGCTTTTTGTTTGGGTGTATTGCCTGTTTCTTCCAAAGTATCCCATACAATGATAAATTCCCCTTTCTGAGGTCGCCCATAATCCCAAAATATTTCTACCCGGTAATTTCCGGTTTCAGTAGCCATAATGTTGATGATCTCGGTTTGATTGATGGCATTAAAATCGTCAAAACACATCAAGCTATCTTTGGGAGAATACACAGCATAAGAAATCCCAACACTTTTCTGTTTAACCTTGATAGCTGCATGTTGTCCTTTTTTAAGAGACACATGATATTTGAAGGCCTGGCCAGCTTCCAAATAGACTGTTTTCTGTTCGTTCAATTTTAATGACTCTATAGTCTGGGCAAACATTGCACTTGATATAAGCATCAAGAAGAAGCAATATAGTATGGTTATTCTTTTCATGGTATTGATTTTTTATCGATGAACTACTTAATGGTTGATAATTATGCTTGACATAATTGTTTCCAGAGAATGCTGCTTGATTTGATGTTTGTGATGAAATAAGCATTTTTTTGTTTATTTGAATACATTCTTGCTACTAACGTTTTCATGGTATTGCTTTTTTATCGATGCACTACTTAATGTTTGATAATTACGCTTGACATAACTGTTTCCAAAGAATACTGCTTGATTTGATCTTCGTGACGAAATAAGAACTCGTTTGTCTCCGCGAATAGGTTTTGGTCGAGATGGATGCTAAAGTTTTCATGGCTTTATTTTTTATTGATTCATTTGATATGATTGATGTACCAAACTAAAGACAACGTGTGTGCCAAAAGTTATTTTACATTGATAATTAGATAGTTGTGAAATTTCATTTGATGAATAACTGTACGCTTTCGATACACTGATTGTCCGGTTTTGATCAAATTCATCGTCATTTTATCGTATTTTAACTTATCCGATTAAAAATTCTGTCATATTTTCAAAAACATTATTTATTTTTGTAAAATCGTCAAGATAGCAGCATGTTTAAACGATCCATCGCCATAGCGTTTCTGTTTTTTGCCAATATTGTTTTATTGGCAATGGCTGTTATTCCCCATCATCACCATGGCGAAGCCATTTGTTTTGTTAAGTCACATTGTGAGCAAGAAGACAACCACGATAAGGCTTGTCACTATCAGGATAATTCGCAACCTTTACATGGACATGAGCATTCCCAGGATGCAAATTGTTGTAGGGTAGCTGATTGGGTATTGACCAATGTCGATGTCAATAGCAAACATGAATGTTTCGGCCATTGTGCGACATGTGGTATTGATAACGGTTTATTTGTTGCTATCCTTCCTGAATTACAGGATTTATCCGTACAATCGGTACGTTTGCCGTGTAGGCAAATACCGGTCATCGAAACATACTTATGTCTTTTTGTAAGCCAGATACTTGGCTTACGTGCACCTCCTCTTTGTTGATTTTTTAATACAATTTCGCTGGCAGGCTTATATGTGGACCATGCCGTGTTTGTTGTATATAAAATGAAATTCGGCAGAATACATCATCTCTGTCGGATTGAATATATCACGTTTAAAATCGACAAAAATGAAGTTAATTACCTATATTATATGTTTTGCGGTGTTGCTTACAGCTTGTCATCGCGGACACAATCATGAAACTCAGGATCATCAACATGACCACGAAGGAGATGTGGTTAACGAACAAGAACATGAACTTGATGAAATAGTTCTTTTACCGGAACAAGCGAGAGCAGCTGGATTACAAGTGGAAGAAATGCAGCCGCGACCATTTAGCATGATCATTAAAACCAGTGGGCAAATACAGGCCGCACAGGGAGAAGAATGGGCGGTAGTAGCATCAACAAATGGTGTCGTTTCTTTTGTTGCTTCATTGGCAGAAGGTTCTACGGTAAAACGGGGTGAACCTTTGCTAACTATTTCCTCTCAAAACATGGCCGAGGGTGATCCTGTTGCGAAGGCGAAATTATCCTATGAACAGGCTGAACGAGCATATCATCGCGCTGCTTCTCTGGTGAAAGACTCCTTAATTTCGCAGCGCGAATTCGAGTTTTTACGAACCAATTACGAAACAACCAAAATTACTTATGACGCATTAGCCAAAAGCCAGACTCCGCAGGGTGTCAACGTTACATCCAATATGAGTGGTTATATAAAGAACCGCTTGATAGCCGAAGGAGCATATGTTGTTGCCGGACAACCACTCGTTACTGTATCACAAAATCGGCGTTTACAGCTAAGGTGCGATGTGCCGGAGAAATATTATACTCAGCTTTCCACGATTACTTCGGCAAATTTCAAGATGCCATATGAAGATACTGTCTATAAGTTGGCCGATATGAAAGGTCGTTTACTTTCGTACGGACGGTCAACCGATGCTACATCATTTTATATTCCCGTCATATTCGAATTTGACAATGTAGGTAGCATTACACCAGGCGTATTTGTAGAAGTATATTTGATGTCGCGTCCGTTGAGTGATGTGATAACGCTTCCACTCAAGGCGATAATTGAGGAACAAGGGTTGTATTTTGTGTTTGTGCAGATTGATGAAGAAGGCTACAAAAAACAAGAAGTAAAACTTGGAGAAGATGATGGCCAGAATGTTCACATTCTTGCAGGGATCCATCTAGGCGACCGGGTGGTCACGAAAGGTGCCATACACGTGAAACTTGCCAGCAACGCATCAGCGATTCCTGAGCATAGCCATTAATCATGTTTGATGGACTATGGATGGTTTGGTTTGTGAAATTGTCCATCAACACTTATCGTTCAAAAATTGAAACATGTTAAATAAAATCATACAGTTCTCATTAAACAATCGCCTGGTAGTGCTGATTGGCGCTGTCTTGTTATTTGTTGCCGGTATGTATACGGCAATCAATATGGAGGTAGACGTTTTTCCTGATCTGAATGCACCTACTGTAGTGGTGATGACCGAAGCCCAAGGTATGGCTCCAGAAGAGGTGGAGCGTTTGGTGACCTTTCCGGTGGAGACATCGGTGAATGGTGCTACCGGTGTACGGCGTGTACGATCCTCTTCTACTACCGGTTTTTCGGTGGTATGGGTCGAATTTGACTGGGGAACCGATATCTATCGTGCACGGCAAATCGTATCCGAAAAATTGTCGGTGATTAGCGAGTCACTACCTGATAACATAACCCGTCCTACGCTTGGCCCGCAATCGTCTATTCTTGGAGAAGTATTGATCATTGGTCTCACTGCTGAAACCACATCGTTACAGGAACTGCGGACAATTGCCGACTGGACAATCCGTCCACGGTTATTGTCTACTGGGGGAGTGGCACAAGTGACGGTTCTTGGCGGCGATATCAAAGAATACCAAATATTGCTTGACCCTTTGCGCATGAAGCATTATGGCGTGACATTCGACGAAGTAATGACGGCCGTTCGTCAAATGAATCAGAATTTTTCCGGCGGGGTACTCTATGAATCAGGTAACGAATATATCATACGCGGAGTCTTATCGACCAACGATATAGATGCGCTTGGTAAGGCGCTTGTAAAAAGTGTCGATGGTCTGCCCGTCATGCTTGGTGATGTGGCAAACGTACAAGTAGGCAATAAATCACCAAAACTCGGGGTAGCTTCTGAACGTACCCACCCTGCGGTGTTGCTTACCGTGACCAAACAACCTAATACAGGTACCATTGAATTAACCGAGAAGCTCGATGCTACATTGGCTGAAATACAGAAAACCCTGCCTCACGACATCCATGTTTCTACTGATACTTTTCGTCAATCTCGTTTCATTGATAGCGCTATTGGTAATGTGAAGAAGGCATTGTTGGAGGGTAGTGTTTTTGTCGTTATTGTACTATTCCTTTTTCTGATGAATGTTCGCACCACCTTCATCTCATTGGTAGCAATCCCTTTGTCATTATTGACAGCTATCCTTACACTTAAGGTCTTAGGATTGACCATTAATACGATGAGTCTTGGCGGGATGGCTATTGCCATTGGTTCTTTGGTGGACGATGCCATTGTGGACGTAGAGAATGTTTTTAAACGTTTGCGGGAGAACCGGCAACTTCCCGAAGAAGAACGACTCAGCGTGATGCAGGTGGTATTTGATGCTTCGAAAGAGGTTCGCATGCCTATTTTTAACTCCACGCTAATCATTATAGCCAGTTTTGTACCCTTGTTTTTCCTTAGCGGTATGGAAGGAAGAATGTTACGTCCCTTAGGCATTACCTTTATTGTGTCATTATGTGCTTCCACCATTGTAGCCCTTACGCTTACACCTGTACTGAGCAGTTACATGCTCGGCAGGCCTCCTCGTCGTGCAGCGTCCGATCGTGAACCATACCTTGCCCGTAAGTTAAAATCCATATACGGTCGTGCATTAGCCTGGTCATTTGATCATAAAAAGATGCTATTGGGCGCTACGCTTGGTTTACTTGTGGCAACACTGGCTATTTTCTTCACCTTCGGACGAAGTTTTTTACCTCCATTCAACGAAGGTTCGTTGACTATTGTGGTAAGTACTCTTCCCGGTATTGATTTGGAAGAGTCTGACAAACTGGCGCTTCGTGCTGAAGAATTAATTTTATCTGTGGACG
Source organism: Bacteroidales bacterium (assembly GCA_031551935.1). Taxonomy (GTDB): domain Bacteria; phylum Bacteroidota; class Bacteroidia; order Bacteroidales; family UBA4181; genus JAIRLS01. Next base: position 1,602 of record JAVBMZ010000182.1, on the reverse strand, counting down.
GGATAAAGACTGTTGCCCGGAAAACAGGTCGTGCCGAACTGGATGAACATTCTTTTGGCGTCAACGTATCCGAAATAGAAGCTCCTTTTGATTCAAATGATCGTGCTAAGGATGAGATTGTTGCCGAATTACGTGAAAAACTGATGACGTTGCCCGGGGTAAGTATCGAGATTGGACAGCCCATTTCGCATCGTATCGACGCAATGCTATCAGGTACTCGCGCCAATATTGCCATTAAGCTGTTCGGCCCCGACCTTAACCGTTTGTTTGGCATGGGTAATCAAATTAAAGCAGCTATTCAGGGTATGGATGGGATTGCGGACTTGAATGTAGAACAGCAAGTTGAGCGGCCACAATTGAAAATTATGCCTCGTCGTGAAATGCTGGCACGTTATGGAATTAGCCTGCCTGAATTTTCGGAGATGCTGCGGGTAATGTTGGCTGGAGAAGTGGTGTCGCAGGTTTATGAGGATGATCGCACCTTTGATCTTACCCTGAAAGTGGGCGACGATTATCGCGATCGTATCCGCAAAATACGCGAATTGACCATCGATGCCGGAAATCGTAAAATACCGCTGGAATATGTGGCAACCGTAGAATCGTCTGCCGGTCCTAATACCATTAACCGGGAAAATGTGCAACGTAAAATTGTGGTTTCGGCAAATGTTACGGATGGCGATTTACGTGGAGTTGTGAATTCCATCCGCAATATGATCGAAGAGAAAATAGATATTCCTGAAGGTTATCATGTGGAGTATGGCGGACAATTCGAAAGTGAAGCAGCTGCCTCCCGCACCTTATTAATGACGTCATTGCTTGCTATATTGGTCATTTTCTTGTTGTTATATAATGAATTCCGTAACACAACACAAGCAGTGGTTATTTTACTCAATTTGCCTCTGGCACTCATTGGCGGTGTGGTGATGATATGGGTAACTTCTGGTGTCGTGAGCATTCCTACGATTATCGGATTTATTTCTTTGTTCGGCATTGCCACCCGTAACGGAATGTTGTTGGTATCGCGTTATAATGACCTTACCATAGCGGGTATGTCTCGCAACGATGCCATAATGCATGGTTCACTTGATCGTCTCAACCCTATCCTGATGACTGCTTTGTCATCAGCATTGGCATTGATTCCTTTGGCGTTGAATGGAAGCCTGCCCGGAAACGAAATACAAAGCCCTATGGCACAAGTTATCCTCGGCGGGCTGATTACTTCGACCTTATTGAACATGTTTGTAATTCCGTTGGTGAGCAGTGGAATCAGGGGTGAAAGAGTAAAAGAAAAGATCAGGACAACAGAGTGAAAAGCCACGCATACAGAGCAAAAAACCTTGTTCACAGAGCAAATAACTCTGTTTACGGAGTAAATAATTTTGTTCACAGAGCAAAAAACTATGTGCGCATGGTAAATAAGTATGCGTGCATAGTAAAAAGGTATGCGTGCATAGTAAAAAGGTATGCGTGCATAGTAAAAAGGTATGCAAGCATAGAAAATAAGTATGCGTACATAGTAAATAAGTATGTCTACATAGTGAAAAAGTATCTCAACATAGTTCAAAGCTATCTTGACACACTAAAAGACTATGTCTACATAGC
>JAVBMZ010000196.1:0-5532 GCA_031551935.1 Bacteroidales bacterium | reverse complement strand
CACTTGTCAAATGCATACCGGATGGTATTCTGTTGTATGGTCTGTATTTTGGGCAACCAGAAAGCGTCTGTTAATGCCACATGTTTCAAAGTTACCGGTTGTATGGGGTAATCCCCATACTTTTTCTCTACATGTTTACATGAAAACAAAAAAAGAACGCCCAACAATAAGGATATTAATTTTTTCATGAAGATAGTCATTTAATCATTTGTTAATTCTCATTCAATGATCATCCATATCACCTAAAAGGGGGGATCTTTGATATGGATGTATATCATTACCAGACAGCAAATATAATCATAAGTGTAAAATTTACACATGGAATGAATAAATTTTTTGCGGGTAATAAAATGCGAAAACAATGGATGCTAAATTTGTTGATTATTAGCGTTTTGTGAATCTTCAAATTGATATGCAACCTTTTAGCAGGGCTTAAGTAGTCGACAGTCTTTTGTTTAGATTATTTTTTGACGTATACTTCTCATAGTTAATATTCATAACCATACCATACTGTATGGTATGGTAGCTTTTGTAGGTATTTAATATAGACTAATTTTTGACCCATACTTAGCATGAATGACCAAAACATGGAAAAAATGATAAAAAAATGTCGAAATAGAGAAATAACAGGTTTTGCCGAATGGTTTTTATCTAAAATATCAAATAAATAGAGGTGAATACCCTTGTTCCAGTAATTGGTCGTATTTTTCTTTGTTGAAGGTATAATAAAATGCCCCTTTTTTAGAATTGCTTTTGTCTTTTTCGTCTAATTTTTCGAGTATATTCATATGTTGCAGCCGTTTTCGAAAGTTGCGTTTATCAATAGCTGTTTGGTAAATGGCTTCGTAGAGTGATTGTAATTGCGGTAAGGTAAATTTTTCGGGTAATAGATTGAATCCTACGGGACGTGTAGCCACGCGACGGCGTAAAATACGGATGGTATCTTTCAACATTTGGCTGTGGTCAAGTATCAACGTTCCTACGTCGTTGATATTGACCCATTCCGATCCTTGTGCCTTATGCAATTTGTCGTTAAACTGCTCCAAGTTGATAAGCGCATAATAAGCGATAGAAATAACACGCGATCCTAAGTCACGATTTATCTCGCCATAAGCGCCCACTTGTTCAATGTGTATTTCTTCGAGGCCGGTATATTCTTGAATCACTCTTCGGGCAGCTTCGTCAATATTTTCGTCGGTATGGGTAAAGCCCCCCATGAGCGAACGTCCGCCTTTCAATGGTTCAAATCTCCTTTTCGTGATCAATACATACAAATCATTATTTTTAAATCCCAAAATAATGCCATCCACGGCAACGATAAACTTTGCTTCTTGTTGGTAATACATGTTTGATGTCAATTTGACGTAACAGAAATCTGATAAATATCATATGAAAAAGCAGTCGTAACAACGACTGCTTTTCTGATAACTCTTTTCTAAAAAGTAATGCTTAGTTACCCCAAGTAACTTTTTAATAATTTACTTCTTGATGTATGCCGCAACCTGCGGATAGCTTTTTCTTTTATCTGACGGACACGTTCGCGCGTCAACCCGAATTTTTCACCAATTTCTTCCAAGGTCATTTCTTGTACGCCAATGCCAAAAAAGAGCTTGATAATGTCGCGCTCACGTTCGGTCAGGGTAGCTAATGCACGTTCTATTTCGCGGATCAGCGATTCATTGATCAGGGCACGGTCGGCGATTGGCGAATCGTTATTCACCAGTACATCCAACAGGCTATTATCTTCACCTTCAATGAAAGGAGCATCTACCGATACATGTCTCCCTGAGACACGCATCGTATCGGCTATTTTTTCCTTAGTGATTTCCAGAACATCTGCTAATTCCTCCGCTGAGGGGATACGTTCATTCTCCTGTTCGAATTTCGAAAAGGCTTTATTGATTTTATTTAACGAACCGACCTGGTTTAATGGAAGGCGCACAATACGGGATTGCTCAGCCAGTGCCTGCAAGATGGATTGACGGATCCACCACACCGCATAAGAAATGAATTTGAATCCACGTGTTTCATCAAATTTTTCGGCAGCTTTGATAAGTCCTAGGTTTCCTTCGTTAATTAAATCGGGCAAACTTAAGCCCTGGTTTTGATATTGTTTTGCTACAGAAACCACAAACCTCAAATTAGCTCGCGTCAACTTTTCCAATGCCGCACGATCGCCTTTTTTGATTCTTTGGGCTAACTCCACTTCCTCTTCTACGGTGATCAATTCTTCCTTTCCGATCTCCTGAAGGTACTTATCAAGTGAAGCACTTTCCCTATTAGTGATTGATTTTGTGATTTTTAACTGTCTCATCCTGTCAAAAAGATTTTTGCAAAAGTATACTAAATAAAAAAGCTTACAAAATAAATTTTGCTTAATTTATGATAGTGCACTTATTTTGCAAATACATAATATGTTACCTGTCCATTAGGATAAATGCCATCAATGACAACTCTTCCTTTAGGCCTTACGGAAGCTAAAACGGTTTGAATATCATTGGCTGATTTTACGGGTTTGTCGTTAACAGCCGTGATTATAAACCCGTTACGTACACCTAAAGATTTTAATCTACCTTGTCCTACATCTTTCACTTTGACTCCGGATGTAATACCAAGATTTTGCTTATCCTTATCGGTCACCTCCTCAAAATTCGCGCCAAGAATATTATTTGAGGGATCTTCGCGTAAAATTTGTGTGTTTCCTTCTATATTACGTAACGTGACTAAAATTTGTTGCGTTTTTTTATCCCTGACAATGGTTAAATTTACCTGATCGTTGGGGCGATATTTGCTAAGTTGTTCCTGAAGTTCAGAGAAACTATTGATTTTTACATTGTTAATTTCCGTGATGACATCGCCTATTTTTATTCCAGCAGCTATAGCGGCTCCGTTTTCTAAGACACTGTCGACATAAATTCCTTCGATTTTACCAAGATTTTTTTCTTTAGCAAATTCTGAGGTGATCTCTTTAATAGTGATTCCTAACATGGCGCGCTGCACATAACCATATTCTTTCAGATCACCAATCACTTTTTGAACAATGGTCACCGGTATAGCAAAAGAGTTTCCGGAATAGTAACCCGTTTGCGAAGCAATGGCCGTGTTGATGCCAACTAATTCGCCTCTGGTGTTGACCAAAGCGCCGCCGCTATTACCCGGATTGACAGCCGCATCGGTTTGTATGAATGATTCGATGCCCATTTGTGAAGCATTGGCTATGATTCCTAATTGGCGTGCTTTAGCGCTCACAATGCCTGCTGTAACGGTAGAAGTAAGGTTGTAGGGATTTCCAATAGCCAGTACCCATTCACCTACCCGTAAGGCTTCAGAATTTCCGTACGTCAGAAATGGCAAATCTGTTTCATCTATTTTCAATAAGGCCAAATCGCTCGTGGGGTCTTTACCAATGAGTTTGGCAGAGAATACACGTTTGTCATTTAAGGTTACTTCTATATTGTCGGCCTTGTCAATGACATGATTGTTGGTGATAATGTAACCATCAGCGCTGATGATCACACCTGAACCAAATCCTTCTCTGGGAACTTGTCGCTCACGGTATCCATAAAAAAAGTCATAAATAGGATTTCCCGATCCGGAATACATGCTCTGCGTGGATTTTACTTTTACATGTACCACACAATGGATGGCTTTTTCAGCTGCATATGTAAAATCAGGATATGCAACATCCCTTGCATCCATCGATGCATTAGTGAGATATACTGGTTGCGCTATTGTGGGTGTATGGGTAGATACTGCTTGGTGTCTGTCTGTAATTCGCGTATAGAAAAATACGGCGATTAAACCACTACATACGGCAACAATAAACGTAAGTACCAAATTTTTCAATTTCATATTTTCTTCTTTTTATGATCAATAAATAAAACAAGATAATTCATTCTTTTGTTAGTGATGTTGCAAAAATAGCACCGATTTTTTTTATAAGGGTGATACTTAACAATTTTTAACTTGATGGTACCATATGCAGGATGTGTAAATAAATATTGTGGCAATATTGTATGACAAATAGGCAGATACTTCGATACGGCAACATTGCAACATGTCATTTATAAATATACGTAAAATTTATACTTTTGTTGCCTGTATTTGGAGAGAAAAAATGCAGTTGTCATGGCGATAATAACCTTAACATCAGGATGGGTAGATGATTTTTATGTGGCGGCAGTGAAAGGCGTTATGTTTTCTGCTATGCCGTCTGTAATGATCGTTGATTTGTCGCATCAGATTCCGGCTTTTAACACGGGGATTTCTTACGCCGCATACATGGTAAAGCAAAGTTATAGCTATTATCCGGTTGGTACGGTGCATGTCGTAGCTGTGATGAGCGAATACAGTCCTAAAACCCCATTTTTAGCGATACATTACAATGGACATTATTTTGTAGGTACGGATAATGGTATCTTTAGTTTGATATTTGACCATCAGCCTGAGGCGATTGTGCGTATTGAGAAATTCACTGACGACGCAGCCCCCAATTATCCTGCTATCCCTGTGTTCGCGCCTTCAGCTGTTCATTTGGCGTCTGGTGATGATATTAACGAATTGGGAACACCCTACCCGGAATATCAGCGGAAAGGAATGATGATGGCTACTATTGACGAATCGGTGATTACCGGAACCATCATTCACATCAACCCGTTTGGGAATGTTATTACCAATATTACTCGTGAGGATTTCGATAGAGTAGGGAAGGGGCGTTCTTTCGAAATCATGGTGCAGAGTGTTCGCAATAAAATTACCCGTATCAACCGCTATTATTACGAAACGAGTGATGGTGAACTATTGGCGTTGTTCAATATTTCCGGATTTTTGGAAATAGCCATGAATAAAGGAAAAGTGGCGCAGATGTTACAGCTTTCCATCAATTCAAACATCATTGTAAAATTTTTCGACAAAAAATAAAATGGATAATTGGTAGATTTGTACTACCTTTACAACGCATATCACTGTTCAAAATATTTACGATGGCAGATAAAAACTCTACGCAACAGACACTTAAATTCAAGTTAAACTCGTTGCTCGAAATCACGCGGGCTATCAATGATAATCAACCGGTTGAAGTGCTGTTGGAGAATTATGTCGATATTTTGTGCGATAAACTCAAGATAGGCAAAGTAGTTATGTTCAAACTTCAAAACGGATGGGAATGTATTCTGGCTGCCGGCGTATCGAAAAATGCAGTGAATAGCATTGTTGTCGAAAATGATTTGTTGTCATATACAGATATTACGTTTATTACTTCTGAGCAGGACATACTTCCGGGGTTCGATATTGTGATACCGGTATACAACAATTACCTGCCAATCGCTTATGTGCTCATCGGGGATATTGAGGAGGAGATGGAAGGAGTGAGTCCAGTCATCAAACACCTGCATTTTATACAGACGATATCCAATATTATCGTTGTAGCGATAGAAAATATTCGCCTGTTTCAAGAAAGCTTGCGCCAAGAGGCGGTGAAGAAGGAGTTGGAACTGGCGTCGCAAATGCAGAATATGCTGGTTCCGAAAGTAG
>JAVBMZ010000015.1:0-45436 GCA_031551935.1 Bacteroidales bacterium | reverse complement strand
GATGGAAACCGCGTTGGGAATGTCGTATTGTGGTAAACGAACGATGGTATGCATGAAGCATGTAGGCTTGAATGTAGCGGCAGATGCGTTTATCAATTCGGCAATTACCGGAGCTAATGGTGGAATTATTGTCGTGTCAGCTGACGACCCGTCCATGCATTCGTCACAAAACGAACAGGACTCTCGTTTTTATGGAAAGTTTGCTCTTTTGCCTACGCTGGAACCATCAAGTCAGCAGGAAGCTTATGATATGGTTTTTTATGGTTTCGATTTATCCGAAAAAATGGGTGTTCCTATATTGATGCGGATCACAACGCGTATGGCGCATTCGCGGACTGGGATCTCATTACGTAGTAAACGGGAACAGAATGTATTATCACTGCCTGCAGATCCACGCCAGTTTGTTTTATTGCCAGGCATTGCGCGTCAGCGTTATAAAAAACTGCTCGGTCAACAAGCCGGGTTCGAACAAGAAGCATTAACTTCAGGTTATAATCAGTTGATGGCTGGTAACAATAGATCGGTGGGTATCATTGCTTGTGGCATTGCATACAATTACTTAATAGAAAATTACGAGAACGGTATATGTCCGCATCCGGTAGTAAAGATTGCACAATATCCTGTTCCCACTGAGTTGGTGCAACAACTAACCACGCAATGCAAAAAAATACTAGTCCTCGAGGATGGTTACCCTCTAGTGGAAGAACAGCTTAAAGGCTTGATTCCACAAACTGAATTCACGGTTTATGGACGCTTAGATGAGACTATCCCTCGCGATGGAGAGCTTGACCCCAATATTGTCGCCTGTGCACTTGGTCTTCCTGAAGCATATGTTGCCTCTATCCCCGAAATGGTAGTAAACCGGCCACCTGCGCTATGCAAAGGGTGTGGCCATATTGATATGTATGTCGCCTTGAATGACGCATTACAGGGAGAAACCCCTGGACGTGTATTTTCCGATATCGGATGTTATACCTTGGGCGCATTACCTCCACACTTAGCCATTAATTCATGTGTGGATATGGGCGCTTCTATTACCATGGCCAAAGGTGCAGCAGATGCTGGTCTATTTCCCTCAGTAGCCGTTATTGGTGATTCCACTTTCACTCATTCCGGTATGACCGGCTTACTTGATGTTATCAGTGAAAATGCTCCGGTGACGATTATTATTTCCGATAATTTGACCACAGGTATGACTGGTGGACAAACATCTTCAGCCTATGGACTCATCGAAAAAATCTGTCTTGGGCTTGGATTACCTGAAAATCGTTTAAAAGTACTCATTCCGTTGAAAAAACATCATGATGAAAATGTTTCGGTACTTCGCGAAGCTCTTCATTATAAGGGAACATCGGTATTGGTATTCCGTCGCGAATGCGTCCAAACAGCGGCACGGCGTGTCAGAAATAAATAAAACACACAATTCTGTTTTTCATCATGTAATTTTATTTGAAAACAGATTCACGATATCAATTTTAAATGGAAAATCAAAAAAGAAATTTTAAAAATTATTTGCTTTTATATACCAAGGGATTGGGAATGGGGGCAGCCGATATAGTCCCCGGCGTGTCGGGAGGAACCATCGCTTTCATCAGCGGCATTTACGAAGAATTACTCCATTCACTCAAATCATTTACCCCGAAAAATTTTAAGTTACTTTTTACGGGAAAGATCAAAGCATTTTGGCAAGCCGTTAATGGTAATTTTTTAGTAGCCGTGGTGTTAGGTATTGGCACCAGTATTTTCACGCTCGCCAAGGTCATGTTATATATGCTGAAAGAGCACCCGATTTTTATTTGGTCATTCTTTTTTGGACTGATTTTGATTTCTACTGTTTCTATATTGAGAACCATCCGTAAAACTACGATGCCCGTTTTCATAGGATTCGGGGTAGGTGCAGTATTGGCGTACCTTATCACTATTTCTTCTGCTGCACAAACACCCAATGAGTTATGGTTTATTTTTATTTGTGGCGCAGTGGCCATTTGTGCCATGATTTTACCTGGAATATCAGGCAGTTTTATTTTGTTGTTGATGGGTAAATATGAATACATATTGAGTGCACTTACCGAATTAAAGATAGCGATATTGGCCGTATTTGCTGGTGGTGCTATCATCGGTTTACTTTCATTTTCGCATTTTCTGTCGTGGCTGCTCCAAAAATATCATGACATAACAGTGGCCTTGTTGGCCGGGTTTATGTTCGGTTCCCTCAACAAAGTGTGGCCGTGGAAAGTACAGATTGATACCGTTACCAACAAAACGTGGCAATGGAGTATAGAAAAGTTCAATGATCACAGCTTGCATCTAATCGAAAAGAATCTCCTTCCCAACGCTTTTACTGTCCAAACAGGCATCAACGCGCAATTTACCTGGGCAATCATTATGGCAGTTCTGGCCATCGTTATTTACTGGGGAATTGAATATGCTGCCGGCAAATTATCCGTCAAAAATCAGAAATAGTTAATCATTTATGCGATACGATATAGGCATTATTGGAGGTGGTATTGTTGGACTTGCAACAGCCATGCAATTGAAAAAAAGCCACCCTCATCTGAAAATTATTCTTTTTGAAAAAGAAAAAACACTAGCAGCACACCAAACTGGCAACAATAGCGGAGTGATTCATTCAGGACTTTATTACAAGCCAGGAAGTCTAAAAGCGACCAATTGTTTGAAAGGATATAAGGCATTGATCGAATTTTGCAATCAAGAAAACATTGCCTATGATTTGTGTGGCAAAATTGTTGTTGCCACCTCCGAAGAAGAATTGCCCCGCTTGGAAAATCTGTATCAACGAGGTTTGGAAAATGGGCTGGTCCAGAACAAAAAGATAACAGCCGACGAAATTAAAGAATATGAACCAAGTATTACAGGATTGGCCGGTATTTGGGTTCCATACACAGGTATTATAGATTATAAGGAAGTTAGCAACAAATATGCTTCTATCTTTACGGAACGGTATGGTGGCGAGATATATCTCAACCACCGTGTGACTTCCATTAAAAGACATGAGGGATGGAGCGAAATCATTGCAAATGACAAGAGTTTCGAAACTACTTTAATTGTAAATACGGCTGGTTTATACTGCGATAAAGTAGCCCAGATGGGTGGTATCCATCCTGATGTCCGTATTATTCCATTTCGTGGAGAATACTATGAATTAGCCAAAAACAAACACCACCTCATTAACAACTTAGTATATCCAGTTCCCGATCCTAACTTCCCTTTTTTAGGTGTTCATTATACCCGACGCATCACAGGAGGTATTGAAGCCGGTCCTAATGCTGTTTTTGCCTTCCGTAGAGAAGGCTATAAAAAGTCGGACATATCCTTGAAAGAAACATTCGAAGCGCTTTTTTGGCCGGGTTTCATGAAAGTAATGTGGAAATACTGGCGTATGGGATTAGGCGAATATTACCGGAGTTACAATAAAAGCGCTTTTACCAAGGCATTACAAAAGTTATCCCCAAATATCCAAAAAAATGATTTGGTACCTGGTGGCGCTGGCGTACGGGCACAAGCCTGCACCCGTGACGGCAAGTTGATCGATGACTTCCTGATAGAACAGGATGAACTCATGATCAACATCTTAAATGCCCCCTCTCCTGCGGCAACAGCATCGCTGGCCATTGGCGAAACTATTGCAGAGATGATTGCGAAAAGGTTTTAGAATACTTTCATCCACTGAATCTGACACACAATAATCACTTAGCCATACAACAACGGAGTGTTAATTGCATCCAATTCTTTAAATTCATTTTGAATATTACTGTTTATAACGATATATATCAGGGCGAGGCAAGCGAAAAAATGGAAGAGATTAAATAGACCTCTTTTTATATTTTTTTGGCGTTTCTCCTGTTAGCTTTTTAAAAAGCCGGTTGAAATAAGAAGGTTCGAGTCCTAAGCTATAGGCAATGTCTTTTACGGCTGTATTCTTAATCAAAAGCATAAGCTGAGCTTTTTCTATTTTTTTCTGGCTGATATATTTTCCGGGAGTAGAGTTTATCTCTTTTTTAAAGAGCCGGATAAAGTGATCTTTGGTAAGGTAAGATAGTTCAGCTAAATAATCTATATTGATTTGTTTATCAATGTTAGTATGAATATAATGAAGTGATTTCAATATACGTTTTTCAATCTGTTCATTTTTGTAAGTAGCCTGTACTAGGAAATGAGATATAATTTGTTTGATAATACCCTGTGTTTCAAATTCAAGTGCAATCGGGCTATCCTGTTGCTTGGCCATATATTTTGAAAGATTAACAGAGTTATCATACAAATCAGGATCATAGTATTGTAATTCTCTTTCCGGGTTAATCTCTATTAATCGGTTTATAAGTTGAATATCCAAAGGACAAGCTTCTATTTCCACCGGAAAATTTAAAATATCAAACAGGCTAAGGCCTTTATCCAAATCTTCATAAATATGGATGTAGCATAATTCCAGAATATCTGTGCATTCATATTCATGTCTCACATATGAAGGAGTAAGATAAAGATGGTTCTTTTTTAATTGATAGCTCCCGTCTTTTCTTATAATTTTTGCCGTGCCGTTGACAACAAAATGGATCCGGACAAAAGGACTGCATATATTCTTCCAGTTCCAGTCAGCATGATGATAAGCGCGACCGACATTCAATAAAATGAAATTTCTTCTTAATGCCTCTTTATTCACATATAACGAATTTTATACAAAAATACGAATAAAATATCGATAAAATCCTATTTTTAGTCGATAAGATATAAAAATGAAACATATAGGATGTCCTACCTTTGTAAATAAACACACTATGTGTTTCATACATGGAATATAAAAGTAGGAAAGACAGGGATGAAAATCTCTAATTTGAGTTTGGAAGCTTTTTTCGCTGGGAAGCGTTTTTAGTAGAAAAGATAAAAGCAGTATATACGACAGTAGAAAATGACATTAACTTTATGTTTTGCCAGAAAAACCAGATGGTAAAATTTCCGGCTATTTTCGAGTATGAAATTGGGTTCCCCTATGGTTGAAAAACGTATTTATCTCAATGAGTTTTGTTATAAGTTTAACAGACGGTATTGTGATATTTTTTGAACAATTGTTAATGGCCTATATGGCTCGAAATTAATCTTAACCATCATTATCTGATAGTCACACAATAATCATCATGAAAACAAAAAAAGGTATTATCTCGATGCTGTTTTTAGTAAGCATTCTTTCTGCATGTGGACAAAAACACGAGAAAATGTCAGAAGGAAAATATGAGCCTACTTGGGAATCATTGTCGCAATATGGACAAGCTCCAGATTGGTTTCGTGATGTCAAATTCGGGATCTGGTCCCATTGGGGCCCTCAGTGTCAACCCGAACAAGGCGATTGGTACGCCCGGGAAATGTATTTAGAAGGAAGCCGCATATATCGCTGGCATGCTGAACATTATGGTCACCCTTCGGAATTTGGTTTCAAGGATGTGATTAACCTCTGGAAAGCGGACAAATGGAACCCGGAAGAATTGATGGAGCTATATTACCGTGTGGGAGCGCGCTATTTCTTTACCCTTGGTAATCATCACGATAATTTTGACAACTGGGATAGTAAGCACCACCACTGGAACTCTGTCAATCTAGGGCCTGGAAAAGATATTGTCGGAGGTTGGGAAAAAGCAGCCCGTACAAAAGGAATGTATTTCGGAGTCAGTATTCATTCGGCACACGCTTGGACTTGGTACGAACCCTCCCAACGCTCCGACAAGGAAGGTCCATTAACCGGTGTACCCTATGATGGCAAAACGACAAAAGAAGAAGGTAAAGACAAATGGTGGGAAGGATATGATCCCCAGGAGTTATATGCCCAAAACCACCCGTTGAGCGAAAACAGCCAGGACAATGGAACGATCCATCGCCAATGGGCATGGGGAAATGGTGCTTATCCTCCTTCGGAAGAATATTGCCAGAACTTTTTTGACCGTACTGTGGATATGATCAACCATTATAATCCTGACCTCATATATTACGACGACACCAGCATGCCATTGTGGCCGGCGAACAATGCCGGGTTGCGAACTGTAACCCATTTTTATAATAAAAGCGCAAGCAAAAACAAAGGCAAAAATGAAGCAGTCGTTTTTGCTAAAATTTTGATCAACAAACAGAAAGATGCATTGGTATGGGATGTAGAAAAAGGAGTTCCAGATCAAATACAAGAAAAACCATGGCAGACATGTACTTGTCTGGGAGTGTGGCATTACGACCGGTCTATCTACGAAAGAAACCGCTACAAATCAGCAAAAACTGTCGTGCACATGTTGATTGATATTATCAGCAAAAACGGCAACATGTTGCTGAGCGTACCACAACGCGGAGATGGAACAATTGATGAAAAGGAATTGAAAATACTGGAGGATATCGCTGCCTGGATGGCTGTTAATAGCGAAGGGATCTACGAAACCCGACCGTGGAAGATTTTTGGTGAAGGACCAGTGGCAGAAGCTACTAATCCTATACAGGGACAAGGCTTCAATGAAGGACGACATGCGCCTTATACTTCGGCAGATATCCGCTTTGTGACAAAGGAAGATATTCTTTATGCCCACATCTTGGCATTTCCGGAAGACAATAAGGTGATTATCCGTTCCCTATCGGAAGGCAATCCGCTAATGGAAAAGACAATCCGTTCGGTCAGTCTGGTTGGAAGCGATATCCTTTTAAAATTCGAAAGGAATGCAGAAGGATTGGTTGTAGAGCTTCCGAAAAATACCGATCAAAGCGCCATTTCTTTTCTGTTAAAAATTTCTTGAATAATCATGGAACAGGAATAAGAAAAATGTATTAAAACTATCATGAAGTATCTTTGGAGTAACTAGAAAACTTAACCCAATAAAATAATATTAAAAAATCAGGATTACACATGTTAAAGATGTTCATTATCGGACCAGAATTTGTTCTGGAAACTATTATTGTGAATTCAAACAACAATTATCCAATTATTCCGGAATTTCTTCAATTCGATAGGAGATAATATGTTTTTTGTTTTGGGTAAATAAAGATTCTATTATAATTAGATATTGAAGAAATATGGTTAATCATTGTTTTATAAGGATGAAATATATTTTCGTTTTTGTATTATTAATGTTCCTAAATCCAATAGGCGCCCAAACGGTTCCGGATTGGGAAAACCCGGAGGTAATAGGAATCAATAAAGAAGATTACCACAGCACATTGACATTGCCCTCTAAAAAGGCAGCATGCGATGAAATCATATCCCTGAATGGAATGTGGAAATTTCACTGGTCTAAGAATCCTTGGACACGACCGGAGTATTTCTACAAGAATGATTTCGATGCGTCGGAATGGGATAAGATCGTCGTTCCCGGAAACTGGCAAATGCAGGGATATGGAATACCGATCTACACCAACTGGACATACCCTTTCAAGAAAGAGCAACCGAAAGTAACCGGCGAACCACCTCAAAATTATTTTAGTTTTGAAAATCGTAATCCAGTAGGGTCGTATCTGACGACATTTCAGGTTACGTCAAAAATGAAAGGCAAACGCTTTTATCTTCATTTTGAAGGAGTAGAATCGGCCATGTATATATGGGTCAACGGGTCAAAAGTGGGTTATAGCCAAAATTCCATGTCGCCAGCTGAATTTGACATTACGGATTATGTGAAAGCAGGAGAAAATCGTTTAGCAGTTGAGGTTTACCGATGGTCGGACGGAAGTTACCTCGAAGACCAGGATATGTGGCGCCTCAGCGGCATTTTTCGTCCAGTGGAATTATGGGTACGCCCGCAAACTCATATACGGGATTATATACTTTCGGCCACACCTGCGAAGAATTTCAGTTCGGCGGATTTCAATGCGGTGTTCCAAATCCGCAATCTCTCTGAACGCAAAGTTAAAAACCTATCCATAGAAATTCTTCTGACCGGAGAGGATAATACTGGAAAGTCAATCGAAAAAAAACTGGTAAAACGCATCAATTTGGTCAACTCAAAAGCAACAGTCAATGTTTCATTGGATGCCTTGCTGGAAAATCCCTGTCTGTGGTCGGCGGAAAAACCATATTTATATTATGTTGATATTACATTGAAGCAGAACAATGATGTGTTGGAAAAATTTCATTATCATATAGGTATACGTCGATCAGAAGTTGTCGGAGAAGTTTTCTTGATAAACGGACAGCCTGTTAAATTAAAGGGAGTGAATCGCCATGAACACCATCCTCGTACAGGACGCTTTGTTGACGCAGAAACGTTGGAAAAAGACTTGTGCCTCATGAAACAGGCCAATATCAACATGATTCGGACTTCCCACTATCCAAGTGATCCTTTATTTTATGAACTGTGTGACAAATACGGGTTTTATGTGATGACTGATGCCAACAATGAAAGCCATGATTACGGCATCGGGAACAAAGAATTGGGCGATAATCCAGATTGGACCAAAGCCCATGTAGACAGGGCAATTTCAATGGTACAACGAGACAAAAACCATCCGTGCGTAATTTTCTGGTCATTGGGAAATGAGACTGGCGCAGGTCTGAATGCCAGAGCGATGGCTGATACAGTACGTACAATGGATCCAAGCCGGATCATCTTTTATGATTCCGACAGGTCTGTATCCGATCTATATGATGACAGTTACCTATCTCCCGACAAGTTCAGGCAACTGGCTGAAAAGATAATCGACCGGCCAGTCATTATGCGTGAATATGCTCACGCAATGGGCAATTCGTTAGGTAACCTACAGGAATATTGGGATGTATTCGAATCACGAGAAGACATAGCTGGAGCTGCCATCTGGGAATGGGCAGATCATGGTATCGCGAAAAAAATTGACGGTTCGCCGCAGCGTTATCCGAAAAATCCGGCGTTATTGACGCTTCAACAGGATGAGTTTTGGGCCTACGGCGGAGATTTCGGAGACCAGCCAAATTACGGTGCATTCTGTATAGACGGGTTGATCGGGGCTGACCGAATTCCAAACCCTCATTATTACGAAGTCCAAAAAGTTTATCAATACATCGAATTTACCTATGGAAGTGACTTCCACATCTACCTGAAAAACAAATATTGGTTTACAGAATTGGATGAATTTGACTATTCCTATGAATACCTAAGGAACGGAACAGTCATTGATTCCGGTCGTGCACTCCTCGTTGCAGGCAATAAATTGGATTTTCCTTCCACACCTTCACACAACGGGGAAATCTTCTTGAACGTTTATGCGAAATTGAAAAAGAAAACGCTTTGGGCGCCGGAGGGATTTATCATCGCGAAGGAACAATTTCCAATCCGTATAACAACCCCTGCAAGACTTTCTGTAATGGGTAAGGTACAAATCAAAGAAACAGTGGAAAAAATTGAGATCATTGCCGGCTTGAATGTCTTGCAAATCGATCGCACCACTGGAGCTTTGACGAGCTGGAAAATCTCCGGAAAGGAATTGTTATACAGCGGTCTGGAACCCTATTTCTGGAAACCAGCGAATGATAATCAAAGACGGAACCGGTATGAACAACGTCTGGGAGCTTGGCGGAATGCTGGAAAGGAACTGGTAGTTAATAATGTAAAAAGTAGTATAAATGATGGATTGGCTGTTGTTGAAATAGATATGTCGTTATCTGTGGGGGCTGCATACAGATTGCGATATACGATAAACGGTTCTGGAAAAATTCAGGTGGAGGCTACCTATCAACCTGAAAAAGAAAATATTCCGCTGATGCCTAAATTTGGTATGCGGATGCGTTTGCCCGTGTCCATGAATCGAGTATCCTGGTACGGAAAAGGTGTGTTTGAGAACTACCCGGATCGTAAAGGTGCGGCTTTTGTCGGCATTTACGAAAAGAACCTAAATCAGTTTATCACCCATTACGCTGTACCGCAGGACAATGCCAATCGGTGCGATGTTCGCTGGTTCTCGTTGGGCGAAGACAGGCGATCGGGGGTGAAAGTAACGGGTCTTCAACCGTTATGCTTCCGTGCGTGGCCATATGCCGAAGAGGACATCGAACAGGCAAAACATCCTTATGAAATTCCCCAACGCGACTTTGTTACTGTCAACATCGACCTGAATATCCACGGAGTGGGAGGAAACGATGCATGGGGTGCTCGTACCATGGATCGGTATACAATTGACGGCAACCAGCCCTATCAATATGGATTCATTCTAGAGTATATGGAATTTATTCTATGACAGCATTCCTTTTATGAGAACAATTCGCGGTTATTTTATTGATAAATATCCTGAACAAATCTAAAATTAAGTATAGTGTCTTTATGAACAATAAAATATCGAAAATGAATTGTTTTTTGACTATTTAGTTAAAATTTTATATTTGTTGCTCAAAACAGCCAATTGACTTATTAAAGAATAAGACCAAAAATAAATCCTAATGAACCATTTAAGATTTTTCTTCATTTTTTGCTTGATGGGAGTATTTTCTTTCTTTGCTCATTCACAGAATCCCATTGTACAAACCATGTACACAGCCGATCCGGCACCGATGATCTATAAAGACACCCTGTTTGTCTTTGTCGGGCACGATGAGGACGACGCACCGCCCAACTCTTTTCTAATGCGGGAATACCGTCTATACTCGACTACAGATATGGTCAATTGGACTGATCATGGAGCCATACTAAGAACCAGTGAAGTAAGTTGGTCTGTCGGCGACGCAAGCGCTGCACAGTGTATCGAACGGAACGGCAAATTTTATTTCTATATCTCTACCCAAAACAATACACCCGGATCCGGAGGAGTTTCGGTAGGCGTCGTGGTCGCAGACAACATTTATGGACCTTATAAAGATGTTTTGGGACGTGCCCTGATAACTAATCAGATGACCACCTATGCCCGACACAGTTGGGATGATCTGGATCCGACGGTATTCATTGACGATGACGGACAGGCTTATCTCTTTTGGGGTAACAATGCTTGTTACTGGGCAAAACTGAATGGAGATATGCTTTCTCTCGATGGTTCCATCACATCCCTTGATATCCAGGATAAATCGACATTTGGACCAGATTTCGAAGAGGCCCCCTGGGTATACAAACGGAAAGGGTTGTACTATCTGATTTACGCTTCAGGTATTCCCGAATCTATTCATTACACTGTCGCAAAAAAGCCTCAGGGTCCTTGGATATACCAGGGGGTAGTCATGCCCCGGCAAGGTGGAAGCGGCACTAACCATCCCGGAATCATCGACTACAAAGGAAACTCATACTTTTTTTACCATAACGACGCTCTGCCTGGAGGGCACGGACATCGCCGCTCAATATGCGTTGAACAGTTCGAATACAACGCGAACGGGACAATACCACAAATGACTATGACCGGTGGCATTACCAAAGGTGTGGGAACACTGAATCCATATATCCGGACGGAAGCTGAAACAATCGCTTGGTCCGAAGGGGTGAAAACGGATGGTAATAAAACAACCGGACTCTATATAACCTCTACACATGACGGGGATTATATCAAGGTCAGGGATGTCGATTTCGGTACCAAAGGTGCTTCGAAATTCACAGCCTACACCTCCAGCCGGAATTTCGGTGGAACCATCGAATTACGTCTGGACGGACTGGAGGGAAAGATAATCGGTTCCTTGAAAACCTCTTATACCGGTGAATGGGACAATTGGAAACTAGCTTCGACAGAAGTTATCGGCGCTACCGGTGTACACGATCTCTACCTGATATTCAAGGGAAGAACACCCTATGAATTGTTCAATTTTGATTACTGGGTGTTTTCCGAATAAAAGAATAACCCATCTGGCATATAAATTCTAAATAACTTTTTGATGAAAAAGAGAAGAGCCATATTGAACTTTATACATCAGTACTTTCAAACCTTTTATGTGCTGATACTATCGTCAGCCTCTGTATTAACAGTCAAGGCTGATTATCCCATTTTTTCCCAGCGTTATACGGCAGATCCAACCGGGATGGTATACAATGGACGTCTCTACCTTTATTGTTCTCATGATCGATATGAACCGGGTACACGTTACATAATGAACGACATCACCTGTATTTCGACCGACGATATGAAAAATTGGACTGATCATGGCGAGGTTTTTCACGCGAAAAATTCGAAATGGGGAGCAAAACTCACTTGGGCGCCTCATGTAGTTCACCGCAACGGTATATTTTATCTCTATTACGGAGATGGGATGGAAAGTATCGGGGTTGCCATAAGTAACAGTCCCACAGGCCCATTTATCGATACCAACAGCGCACCGTTGGTCAGCAAACACACTCCAGGAGTCGGGAAAGGCGATGGGCAATGGGGAATGTGGTGCTTTGATCCGGGCGTTTTCATTGATGATGATGGACAAGCCTATATGTACTTCGGCGGAAGTGCAGAAATGAATTCCCGCATTATTAAACTTAAGAATAACTTGGTTGAAGTCGATGGATCTGCCGTTGAAGTAAATACTCCTGGATTCTTTGAAGCCTCTTTCATGCACAAATACAATGGGAAATATTACTTGTCCTATGCTGGCCATCATTTTAGCACCCCAGCCAATATCGAATACGTTATCAGTGACAACCCTATGAGGGGTTTTGATAATGTGGGTTTGGCATTGAGAAATCCTCCGGTCAACGACGATTACAACAACCACCATTCGATTTTTGAGTTCAATGGCGAATGGTATATTGCCTACCATAACCGGCAATTGGCTTATGACAATGGTATGCCGGACAAGTCTGCGCGGGAATTCATGCGGAGCGTAGCTATCGACCGCCTCTACTACAACCCAGACGGTAGGATTAAAGAAGTCATCCCTACCCGGGATGGTTTGGTTCAGATCAAATATGTTAATCCTTATATACTGAACGAAGCGGAAACTATGGCTCGTTCGTGTGGCGGCATCAATACAGCCACCCATGACGGAGGACGCCATGTGAACGAGATCCACAGCGGTAGCTGGATTCTCGTGCGAGGCGTCGACTTTAGGGCAAAAAAAGCAAAATCATTCGAAGCCACAGTAGCAAGCGCTACCGTTGGTGGTTTTATTGAACTGCGTCTTGATGCTCATGATGGGCCAATGATCGGTCGTATACGCGTTGGCAAAACTGGTGGATGGAATAAATGGACCAACCAAACTACCAAGCTTTCGATAGATGTCAACGGAATACATGATCTCTATTTTGTATTCAGGGGAGATGTAGGCACGCTGTTGGCATTCGATAATTGGAAATTTTCTGAATAAACTAGATAACAATCATATATTTGGCTGATTATTTCCAATGTTTGTGAACTGATTCAAGCACATCATATGAATAAGCTCTTTTTATAAATCCATTCAACCTTATGTAGGCGAAAAAATTTTAAAGAAAAAAATGAAAAGATTTATTTCAATTTTGGTAGCTATCGCGACGGCAATTTCTACCTGTAATGCTCAGAATCCCATTATTCAAACAAATTATACGGCCGACCCAGCGCCAATAGTATACAATGATAGGGTATACATATATACCGGCCGTGACGAAGACGCTTCGAGCGGGTTTACCATGCACGAATACCGGGTGTATTCAAGTGACGACATGGTCAATTGGACTGACCATGGTTCCGTATTTTCCCATAAAAACTTTGGTTGGGTAAGCGGCGATGCCTGGGCTGCACATTGTATAGAACGTAAAGGAGTTGGTACAACCCACAACGATGAAATCATGCTAAAAGTAAGGTTTGACAGTCTCGACGGTGAATTATTAGGCGCTCTCAAGGTTCCGCATACCGGGGATGAAGACCGATGGGGAATGAGAACGATCAATATATATCCGGTAAAGGGGATCCATGACCTATATTGTGTGGTTAAAGGAAAAGCACAGACAAACCTGATATATTTTGACCACTGGCGATTTTCGAAATAATTCCAGTATTTACCTCTTCATAAATGTTTTATCTAAGAAAGGTTCAAATTAGCACCAAAAGAAACATGGTATATAGAAGAGAAACAATGATTTTATAAAATAAACTTAATCCTATTAATAAAATGAAAAAATGTGCTTTTTTAATTATTTTTTTTCTGTTGATCTTTTTTGAATGCGAAGGAAAGAAAAAGGCTCAAACAACCTTTACGAACCCGGTGATCTATGCAGATGTTCCTGATATCGATGTTATTCGTGTTGAAAGTGATTTTTATATGGTCAGCACGACCATGCACCTGATGCCGGGTGTACCCATCATGAAATCGAAAGATCTTGTAAACTGGGAAATCATTAGCTATGTAGTACCTGAAATCAAAGACAGTCCAGCCTATGACCTGGAAGATGGAAACGTCTATGGGCAGGGACAATGGGCGTCTTCACTTCGTTATCATAACGGTCAGTTCTACGTATTTTTTGCGACCAACCGTCCCCGAAAAACTTATATTTATAGTACAGTCAATCCTACCGGAAAATGGGAAAAAGTAATGGATTTGAATGAGCGGTATCATGATACTTCTTTGTTTTTTGACGACGACGGTAAGGTATATATTGCGGGGGGATCAGGCAATATTCGACTGCGGGAGATGAAAAGCGATCTGTCGGATGTTAAGGAAGATGGTCTTAATGTCGAAGTTATTAATGGCCGTGAACGTAACCTTAACGGACTATTGGAAGGAACACATCTTTGCAAATACAACGGAAAATATTTTATGTTCCTGATTTGGTGGCCGTCAGGTGGCATTCGTACCCAACTTGCTTTCCGTTCAGATAAAATCGAGGGCCCTTATGAACAGCACGTGATCCTTTCCAATGACATGGACCGCAAGGGTGCTGGTGTAGCACAAGGCTGTATTATCGATACTAAAGGAGGCAACTGGTATGGTTTTTTGTTCCAGGACAGAGGAGCGGTAGGACGTGTTCCAGTATTGATGCCCTGTCGCTGGGAAGACGGATGGCCTATGCTGGGTGATGCAGATGGAAAAGTTCCACTGGTCATGGATATGCCGGTATTGGGACAAAAAGCAACACCGCTGGTCATCAGTGATGATTTTAAATCACCAAAGCTAGCCCTTAACTGGCAATGGAATCACAATCCCGATAATACCTTGTGGTCGCTTACCGAACGTAAAGGTTATATGCGTTTGAAAACCGGTAAAGTGGCACAAAGCATATTCGAAGCCCGGAATATGCTGTCACAGAGAACAGAGGGACCGGCATGTCGCGGCATTGTATCATTAGATGTATCAAAAATGCGGGACGGCGATATTGCCGGATTGAGCGCTTATTGTTCTGAACCGGGAATTATTTCGGTAAACATGGAAGGTGATAAGAAATACATTGTGATGACCGACAGAAATACGGAAAAAGAAAGAGTGGAATTGACCAAGAACATTGTTTACCTGCGTTTGGACTGTGACTTTAACAATAGTACGGATAAAGCGAATTTCTATTATAGTCTGAACAAAAAGGATTGGACCAAATTAGGCACTGAATTCCAAATGGTATACAACCTGAGACATTTTATGGGAAATCGTTTTGGAATATTTAATTATGCAACCAAGGATCAGGGAGGATATGTAGATATTGATTTCTTTGATTACACAAGAATGATGCAAATAATAAACAATTGATACAAAACATGTTATTATAAAATAGATGACAATGAAGGCTAAATTGGTTTTGACGCTCACAGGTATCTTGTTTTTTACAATGGTGCATGCGTTTGCCCAGGAGCATATTCCTGATCCTAACTTTTTTATTTATCTCTGTATAGGTCAGTCTAATATGGAAGCTGGCGCACGACCAGAAGAACAGGACCGAGAGCCGGTAGACCCGCGATTCCAGATGCTGGCGGCCGTAGATATGCCTCGTTTAGAGCGGACAAAAGGCAACTGGTACCTGGCAACTCCTCCGCTTAACCGTGGTGAAAACAATATGGGTCCGGTTGACTTTTTCGGCCGGACGATGGTGGCGAATCTTCCCAAAGAATATCGTGTAGGAGTCATTAACGTATCTGTAGCCGGAGCCAAAATCGAACTATGGGGTAAAGAGTCTTATAAAGGCTACTTGGACAGCGCCGAAACATGGATGCAAAATATCTGTAAACAATACAATGGGAATCCCTACCAACGGTTAATTGATATGGCGAAGAGCGCACAGAAAGATGGTGTGATTAAAGGTATTTTGATCCATCAGGGAGAGTCTAACTCCACCGATAAAGAGTGGTGCAATAAAGTAAAGGGGATTTACGACAGTCTGATTGAAGATTTGGGACTCAATCCTGCAGAGTTCTATCTTTTGGCTGGCGAACTAAAGAGTGCGGAAGAAGGTGGTGCATGTGCGACATTTAATACCGAAATTCTCGCTAATTTACCTTCAGTTCTTCCAAACTCTTATATTATTTCTTCCAAAGGGTGCAAAGGAGTCAAGGATGCTTTTCATTTCAACATTGAAGGATTCCGCGAGCTTGGTAAACGATATGCCATCCAAATGCTAAAATGTCAAGGCTTTCCATCCAAAGGAGATCCGATAGCTCTGAGTATATCTCAATGATGAAAGCAAGTATATAATATTCATTTCAAAGAGAGAAAACAAACATGAAAAAAAGAATCATTATTTTAACGTCAGTAATGTTGTCCGGACTATCTGTTATAGCAGTATCTGCGCAAAGTTTGAACACGCCCTACAGCATACAATTGAATATAGATAAGCTGGGCATCGATATCAGTCCGACGCTGAACGGTATCTTCTACGAGGACATCAATCAGGCAAATGACGGGGGGATTAGCGCCCAACTGATCCAGAACAATTCATTTCAGATGTATCGTGTACCAGGGGCGCCAGAGAAAGAATTTTCTTTGTCTCCCACAGATATTTTCGGCTGGACGGTAGTCCGTTACGGAAAAGCGGTTGGTACAGCCACGACGGTAGACGACAAACCGTTGGTCAAGTATACCAAATATTATAATTTCGATGACAATGATCAATACGACGATAATCTGAAATATAAGCAATATAGCATCCGGTTTGATATCCAGAACCCCAGTAATGGATTTGGATTGGCGGCTAACGGATATGGCGTGGGTTCGTACGGACGCGAAAATGAAGGGCATTATTATTCTGTTAATACACAGACCCCGTCCATCCCGATCAACACTGGAGTGAAATATGATGTAGGGCTTTATCTGCAGGGAGCAGGATACCCTGGTACGATCCGTGCATATCTCGAAAATGCCACCGGAGATCGTAATTCCAATGTATTGTCATTTAACGGACTCACTGGCGATTGGAAAAAATACACCGGACGACTTACCGCCGAACGCAGTGAAGACAGCCGAATGGTTATCGTGGCAGACGCAGCCGGAACATTCTACCTCGATTTTGTAACGTTGGTTCCGGAACCATCCCAGTTGTGGTTTAACGGCGAAGCTGGAGATCTCAGGAAAGATATGTTGGAAGCGCTTGCAGCATTAAAACCAACGTTCATGCGTTTCCCAGGCGGGTGCGCTTCGGAAGGTCCCAACTACTGGGGACAGGTTTTCTGGAAAAATTCGATTGGACCTATTGAAGAAAGGATTGGTTTCAGGAATCACTGGGGCACCTGGACTTCCCAGCATATCGGTTTCTATGAATACTTCCTAATGGCCGAAGCGCTCGGTGCCAAACCTCTCCCAGTACTCAATAACGGTGTAACCTGCCAGTTTGCCGGTCACTCATACGTCGCTCCGCTCGATACTGAAGAAAATCGTCAAAGGTTCTATGATATTTATGTCAAAGACGCTCTCGACCTGATTGAATTCTGCAACGGGGATGCTGACACCAAATGGGGAGCCGTACGTATCGCCCAGGGGCATCATGCGCCGTTCAACCTCGAATACCTTGCCATCGGCAACGAGAACAGCGGTGAAGTATTTTGGGAACGCTTCGACATCATCTATAAGGCAGTAAAAGAAAAATATCCCGGGATAACTGTAATCACAACTTCTGGTGCCCGTTCATCCGGCCGTGAGTTTAATGCCAACTATACCATTATTGACGAAAAATATTCGGAAAGTATCGTTGACGAGCATTATTACTCAAACGATAACTGGTTTTACAGTAATACTGACCGCTATGATTCAGGCAAGGTACGCGGAAGCCAGAAAAATACATATGATAGGTCAAAGCCGACCCGGGTATTTGTTGGAGAGTTTGCGAATAACGGAACGAACAATGCTTATATGTCAACATTGGCTGAGGCGGCTTTCTTCACAGGACTCGAACGCAACTCAGATATGGTTGTCATGGCTGCCTATGCCCCGCTATTCTGTAAAAAAGGATTTAACAAATGGAACGCTAATCTAATCTGGTTCGATAACCGCGGACTGTGGCGCACTACCAACTATTACTATATGTCTTTGTTCGCCAATAATGTAGGAAATAAAGCATTTGAAATCTCGCCGTTTTATAAAAACGGAAGTGAGGATACGACAGTATATACTTCACCGACTATTGACACAAAAACAGGAAAAATTTTCGTAAAAGTAGTCAATTCAGAAAACGTAGCTAAGGAAACTACCGTTAAGATTGGCGGTGACAAAAGTAAACGCTACCGGGCTACTCTGGAGTACCTGACTTCGAAGGATACAAGTATTAAAAACCAGGGACAACAGGATTATTATTCCAATACTCCCGGAATACAGAATTTTAGCTATGATGAACCAATTACGCCAAAGGTATTGGATTTGGGTATCGTTGCGGGGTCGTTCAGGGTCATCCTTCCGGTTAATTCAGTCAATGTGATCAAGCTTACGCCTGTCGAAATTCGATAATTTCATATATGCCCCGGTTGTAATTCAAATTTCTGGGGCATATATAACTTTTGAGAGGCAGATTGTCATAGTTTAATTTTAAGATTGTTAGCATATCGAATGCATCAAGATCTTTGTTTATTCCAGTAAAATCTATCCTGACTTAATTCTAATATGTCAATTAGGCTTTTAAAACAATAATACTTAAAAAATTAACCATCATGAAGAAAATTTTACTCGTGCTCATACTTTCGTTGACAGTATTTTATGCTGGCGCACAGAGCCCAATCCGTATCAACGTGGATGCCTCCAAACAGATCGCGACTGTAACCAAGTATTTCAATGGAACCAATATCGAAGACCTTAACAACCAGACCAACGGCGGTATGTTTAGCCAATTGATACACGGTGAAGCATTCGAGGAAGGCGTTGATGTTGATTTCCTGAATCTGGATAAAAAGGATTATTCAAAAATATATGTCGTACTCGACGAACGGAGGATACCACACCTGCTTACCCAATCGGATATTTATACGCGCATCACTTGGAACAATCTCACCGAAAAATATGATTTCAATTCCAATGATATATATATGTCGGGCAAGTTTGGCGGTCGACCACACAATATCTCAGGATGGATATTCCCGGGACGTTTTTTGGTTTTTGATTCATTGCCCTCTAATATACAACGCATCATGCTCAACCGTATTAACGGCAACGAGCAGATTTCCAAATACTGGTCACAAATAACCAACGGAAACCCCCAGTATAAATATGAACTTGTACGCGACGGAAATGCCTATATGGGACGTCAAACCCAGAGGATAACCTTTTCCGGTGGAAATGGAGAAGTGGGAATCACCAACCACGGACTATACAGGTCAGGGATCATGTTTGAGGACGGTAAGCCATACGATGGCATACTTCGTGTAAAAGCCACGAAACCAACTACAATATACCTTTCCCTGCGTGACGAGAATAATAATATATTGGCTGAAAAATCGCACCAATTGAAAGGTGATGGCACTTATGAGAAAATAACTTATGAACTTACTCCCTCCGGTCAGACTATTAATGGTAGTTTTGGAATATCGCTCAAAAATCCCGGAGAGATCGACCTCGGCTTTGCATTTCTGCAGCCGGGAACATGGGGTCGTGTGGAAGGCGGATGGCCAATCAGGACCAAATTCACTGACGCTCTGAAAAGGCAAGGAATAACTGCTTTCCGTTACAATGGATCGATGGTCGATGTCGGTGCTGACACTTATCTTTACCGATGGAAAAAAATGAGAGGACCGATCGACGAACGCAAGATCACTTTCCGCAGTGGTTTCAATGCTTATGCAACTCACAGTTTCGGTTTTATCGAAATGTTACAGGCTGCAGAGGCTATAAATGCTATCGCGATTATCGGTATGAGCATGAATGAATCGTACGAAGATATTCGAGATTTTGTTGCGTACTGCAATGGTCCGGTTACATCTACCTGGGGTGCATTGCGCGCAGCCGACGGACACCCTAAACCATATAATCTCAAATATATACAGGTAGACAACGAACGTGGCATTTCAAGGGGCTATGTTGAATGCATGAAAAAATTCGCACAAGCGGCATGGGAAGCGGACCCAGAAATGTCGATAATGACATCCCTGAACATAGGTAATGGATATGTGAGGGGTGGTTCTGAACAACAGAAGCAACAGGTTGAACAACTGCGCAGGCAGTTGACTGATCTTGAACGCAACCAGAGTGCCACACAGCAACAGATCCGCCAGGCGCGCCAACAACTGGAACAGGCAGAAGAAAATTTGGGATTACAATATGAACTTGCTTCAGAATTGGCGGGCTGGTTTATAGCGCAAGACAAGGGAAATAAGCTTGCTTGGGATTCCCATTACAGCGGTGCAAGGGATTATGCCGACCGCGGTCCAGGTTTCGAAAACGGAATGGGTATCACGCTCCAGCAAGAATTGGCAAAGGATTATCCCGGTTTTTGGTTAAATATACATGATATGGAAGAGAATGGGAGCCGTTGTGACTGGGACCGCGGCCTTGCCCATGCACACAACTGGAACACCATACAACGTTATGGCAATCATTTCAAAATGCTTGGAACGGCCAACACATTCCAGCCACATGGACTACATTACATGTGGGACCAAGGGCGTATACATTATACTCCAGACGCTATCTGGTTTCAGCCTTCGGCATACATTGACGAGATGATGATGGAAACATGGAAATCTAATGTAATCAAAGCTACCAGTAGCGATGATCCTGTACTGGATGTAACTGCAAAGATCAATGATGCGAAGAATGAAGTAACAATTTACGTGGTTAATCTTTCCGATAAACCTGCAGATGCTGTCATTAATATCGACAATTTTCGCTTCAATACCCGTGCGGAAGTGGTAACAATTGGCAACTGCGATCTTACAGAGTACAACACTTACAAGAATCAGAACAATGTGATTCCCATAAGAACAAAAGCCACTATCAATCGCAACGATGCGAAATATACGTTTCCGAGGTACTCTTATACGATGATAACGCTTAAACGATAACGCTAAGGTTTATCATTGCATTGTGTGTGTGTGTGTGTGTGTGTGTGTGTTAACATAGAATAGTATTGCAAAAGCTGAATTGTATCACATTTATCTCATTAATATATTTGTTGATGAAACATGGAGGAGTCATTCGCTGTCCGGTATGTGAATGTGAAGATTTGAGAAAGAATGGCCATAGCACCAATAATGTCCAGCGTTGGTATTGCAAAGACTGCAAGAAATACTTTCAACGGAGTTTCACTTACAAAGGCTGTTTGCCGGAAGTTAAAGAACAAGTAATTGAAATGGCAAAAAACGGCAGCGGTATACGCAATACAGCAAGAGTATTAGGCATCAGTCCTCATACGGTTATCAATGAGATTAAAAAAAGTTTAAAGAACTTGTTATTGGCAGTACCGTGAAAGCTCTTTGAACAATATAAGTGCAACGAAAAAACTGAATTACTTGCAAATGCAAAAGACTTTGATATAATTGAATTTGATTGTATTGTAAAAGAACACATTATTAAAAAGAAGAAAGGATGTAAGTCGAATATTCAAATAATCAATATATCTGGTTATAAAAAGCAGATATTAGAAATACTCGTAGTGATTGTCTGGTAAGCCTTTGAGCACAATATGAGTATCCATAAAACAATACTGGATAGATAACAACCAAATAGCATCACATCAAGGTAATTGGTTTTTCTCATCATAAAAAAGGTTTATTGAAACAAATTTCAATAAACCTTTTTTGATCCAAACAGCAGTATAGGTTACACTCCCATCTTACCAACTATTTTTGGATATATCCTATTAACTATTTTAAGACTATTATTTATCGTTGCATCACTGTTTTACCAACTATCCGTACGGAATGGTGACGCCAACAAACCTTCTTTATTACGAAGGTTAGCTCCTTCCGGGTTGTCTGCCCAGGCATATCTCACTGCAACAGGTTTTTTCACCGATTTGCTTGTTACAACTACCTGGTTTCCGACAATTTCTGCATCCGCCCAAACAAATTTCTTATCAGCTCCGGCAATGGC
Source organism: Bacteroidales bacterium (assembly GCA_031551935.1). Taxonomy (GTDB): domain Bacteria; phylum Bacteroidota; class Bacteroidia; order Bacteroidales; family UBA4181; genus JAIRLS01. The sequence continues at coordinate 23,127 of JAVBMZ010000015.1, read as the reverse complement.
AAAATATTTTAATTTACCATCGCTGGCAAGGCCGCTACCCGTATCTGTAAACGACAAGATGATTTTATTCCCATCAATCTTCATTTCTTTGAATATCGGACCCGAACTGACAATGTTCTTCTGGCCATATGCAAGTTTTTCAGCTCCTAAAAATACCCGATGGGCTAGATCCTTTTTATTCAAAGGGTGTATATCATTCCATTCGCCTACATCGTAGGTAACAGCAAGAGCAGTATTGGGTATGCTCAGTGCAGCTTTCAGTTGAGCCTCACGAAGCTTAGCCCAATTACTTTCAGAAGGCTGTGCCTGAACGTTCATATAATTAGGCAATTGCACCAACAGGAAAGGCATATTGGGCATTTTCCAAACGCTACGCCAGTTGGTAATGAGCGCATCAAGCAACTGTGCATAATTATTGGCATATCCCGTATTGGCTTCTCCCTGGTACCAAATAGCACCTTTAACTTTATAATTCACGATGGGCGCTATCATGGCATTATAATATCCCGAACCACGACTTGGCATAGGAGCACTTCTGTTAACGTTTTCACCAGTAGTTGCAGGACGGACAATTTCTGCGCCCACTTTGTATTTCCATTCCCCTGTGAGGTCTATCTCCGCCTCATCGCCAATAATCTTATATGTTTTATCTTCCACAAAACCACCTTGTCCTGAATTATCAATAATTTTAACGGCTATGGTATTTTTTCCAGCATGCAAAATACCAGCAGGAATATCATATTTGCGTGGAGGATACTGATATGAAACCGTTCCTACAAATTTTCCATTAACATAAGTAGAATCCATATTCACTATTCTACCAAAAATGAGTTTTGCATGTTTGCCATCCATCGATGCTGGAACATCAAACGTTTTACGGAACCAAACGGTACCACTGACTTTTAATCCCCTATCGGTCCATAGTCCCGGCATTGTCATTGTCTTCCAACTGGAATCGTCCAATTTTTCTGCCATCCATTTTCCCATACCTTGGTCTACAGGTTGAGGCGGCATTGAACGCATACCTCCTCCTCTGTTTGCTGACATAGCACGCCGCATGCTATCTAAAACTGCCAAATCGGTGGTATATTGTGGAAATTCTTTCAAGTTTTCCTGACTGATCCATCCTTCGATGGCTGTTCCTCCGACACTGGAATTAAGCATACCAACGGGTACTCCATATTTTGCATAGGCTTCTTGTGCAAAAAAATAGGCAAGTGCAGTCCAGTTCAATACATCTACTGCGTTCGCAGAAAACCACGCACCACCGGCAGGTATATCTGCTTCTTCTCCTTCAATGTGTGTCCTTGAAGGCACCTTATAATGCCTGATCATATTGTTATTGGACACATTGATTTCCGGAAAACGATCAAGAAGGCGTGTTACAGGAGTTTCCTGATTCGATTGTCCGGAGCAAAGCCATACATCGCCAATCAAAACATCGCGGATAATGATTTCGTTGACTTCCAATACATATGGGCCACCATATGCTTGTGGAGGAATTGTAACGGACCATCTACCAGCAACGTCTGTAACTGCGTCATAATGTTTACCCAATAATCGCACGGTAACTTTCTCTCCGGGATCCGCCCATCCCCATATATTGAGCTCTGTATCACGTTGCAATACCATCCTGTTACTGATCAATTGAGGCAAACGCACAGCCGCTGATGAAGATTGTATGGCAAATGCCACCAAAAGCAGTATTAAAAATAGCTTTCCACATGGAAAGGAGTTAATCGATTTAAAGCTTTTCATGATAAGGTTGAAATTTAAGTGAATTGGTTGATTATTTTTTTAGGTGCTTGTCGAGCCATTCGTATTCTTTTGTTCTCTGTTCCGGAGCAACAGAATGCCCAATCTCTTCCACCAGGAAGAGTTCTTTCGGGGAAGCAATGGTATTGTATGCTGCATACATAGAAGTAGGCGAAACAGTCATATCATTAAACCCAAAAGAAAAGAATCCGGGGACTTTCACGTAACGGGCAAAATTGACCACATCGTAATAACGTGTTGTCTCTATTTTTTCAGGCGACACATAGGGTGGTACATCTTTGTTTCGAAAAAAATTAGGCCAACCGCCGGCACGACCATGAAGATATCCCGTTAAATCACATAATGCAGGATGGTATGCCGCATAAGCCTTAATCCTGCTATCCAAAGCTGTGGTAATAATTGTGAGTGCCCCACCTTGGCTTTGCCCCCTCACAGCAATAGTGGTACCGTCAAATTCGGGAAGCGTATATATAAAATCTACTGCACGTAAACAGCCTAGGATAACACGTTTATAAATATAGTTATCTTTATCGTCGAGTCTAATTTGCCAATAACTATTCAGTGGCCCGGCTGAAAGTTCGGTATATATATTACCCGGTAAATTGACCGGAATACCATGAATACCGATTTCAAGGGTGATGTATCCCCTCGCTGCATTGGCAACATCTCCATTATATGCACGAATACCTGCACCAGGTACCGTCAGTATAGCCGGGTATTTGCCCGGAGCTTTAGGAACACATAAAATACCATATACACGGGCTCCACGAGCATAGTTCTGAAAATTAATTTGATAAATATTCATATCGCCAGTACTCCTATCAGCAAGAAGTTCCATTTTCGGGTCAAGCGGTAAACGTTCATTTTGTTCCCGAGCATTCTGCCAAAACTTCAGAAAACCATCTGGCTCTGTTGTTGTCGGTTTTATTTGTTCAGGTTCAAAAGCCGCTGTAGCCAGATTCTGGTATCTACTGCCATCATATTCTGTCGTTACCTGACAACGTATAAAACCAGGATTTTTCAGGGTGCCGGCATCTATGGTCAAAGTACCATCTTTCAGCGTGACTTCCTCGGTCTTGAAAGGCGGCATGTAGTCCTCTGAAAGTTCGTAGCGTACCTTAATACCTTTAACAAGGTTATAGTTTTTGGTCACACGAATATTGAATTTGGCCTTTTCGCCAACTTTATAGACCCAACCATCGTGATCGGCCGATACCTGTACTTCGATATACCATCTTTGCTGGAACTGGGCTTCAAGAGCCGGAATACATACAAACGTCGCTAATGCGACAAACGTCAGAAATAATACTTTTTTCATGTGATTATTTTTTAAATTTTTAAGGCCTTGGAATTAGCTTCGCTGAGCTCCACTATATTCCGGTTCGCCATGGATAATCATTACGGTTGATGACCAGTAAAGTTCATGGCTATTTCATATTCAAATAGATAATGAACAGGTTGTATTTAGGATAATTGAGCGCTAAATTATATAATATTCCCAATCAGAAGTGTTAAATGATGTGAAATTTATTTTGTCCGGATACAGTTTCGGTACGATGGGACGGAATATCACTTTTATCCCTTTTGTGCTTGCTTTTGTCAAAAAAGCATGTCGATTATTTGTTTTTTCGTCAAACCTCATTAGTTTTACACAGTTTTTTTAAACAAAACTTTTGGAAAAATATATGTTTTCGTTGTTATCATAAGTCCCCTCGCATATCCCGGTTTTCAACAGATCCGGAACGTCTTTCGCAAATAGCACCCACCACTGTTACATTATAGTTGCGCGCACGATAAAAATATTTTCTGAAACCTGCAACCAATAGAGAAAAATCAACCATAAATCAACATAATATTTATGAACCTGCCAAATATGGCATAAAACCAAAACACCATGAAATATAAACTAATCAAGCGGTCGAATCCGCAGGACAAAACAAAAGAAAAGTGGTATGCCTCCCCCGTAAACGACGGCAAAATCACCAAAAGCGAAATCACCAAGGAAATAGTCAACATGTCGTCGTTATCACGCGGCGACGTATCCAATACCATAGAAAACCTGTTGGATATCATGCCGAAGTACCTGTTGATGGGAAAAAGCGTCAATCTGGGCGAGTTCGGCACCCTCCGCCTGTCCTTCTCCAGCAAAGGAGTGGACAAGAAGGAAGATTTCAAGGCCAATCTTGTCAGCGGGGTAAAAGTCATCTTTACGCCCGGTGTAGAGCTCAAAAACGCCCTGAAAGGAATCAAGTTCGAAAAGGGCGAGTAAAAGACTGGATCCGTAAGCCGATATCCTTCCATATGTATGCGCATATATTTTCGTCAGGATATAAATAAATTTCGATAAGTATTCTCATAAATTTATACCCTGGCGAAAATAAAATTTCTCTTTGATGCCAATGAAATTATACCAAGAGAAAATAAAATTATATCAGGGAGTAATTGAAATTATATCAGGAAGAAAATAAAATTACGCCAAGAGTAATTGCAATTACATCAAGGAGAAAATGAAATGATGTCAGGGAGAATTTTGATTGGTTTTGGCTCGGCTGTAGATGGTATCTGGAGCGGCGCACGTTGGCGTGGGAAATGTCATGTCGAATGGGATTGAGACATCTCCGGATTACGTTGGCGTGGGGTTGTACCCCACGCCTGATATTTAAGCAGGCTAAGCCTGCCATTATAAATCCGACTGAGGTAAAACCTCAGCCGAACGAGGAAGAAAATAAAATTACCATATTGTCTCATTTGAAATGTAACAAAGATAAAAAGCGACAATATAATGACCGCTTAGCAAGGGGAACATCGAATGGGATTGAGACGTCTCTCCTTGCCTGTTATTTCGGCAGACTAAGCCGAACGGGGAGAATTTTGATTGGCTTTGGTCTGACTGTAGATGGTATCTGGAGCGGCGCACGTTGGCGTGGGGTTGTACCTCGTGCCTGATATTTCGACAGGCTGTGCCTGCCATTATAAATCTCTTTGGGTATCATTTCCTGTCCCGTTATCATAATAACATCATAATGCCTTAACCATTAATCTTCACCATCAATAAGTTTTATTAACCTTGTATTATAATTGAGTTTTTATGAGTAAAGTTCATTTTTTGAAGAAAATGGCAGCAGCCCTCATTATCGTATTGATTGCGTGCGTTGCCTGTAAAGACGACAAACCAGTCGACGATATCGTCAAGGTGACGAAAATCACCCTGAACAAAACCGGACTCAACCTTGCTCCGGGTGAAAGCAAAACGCTTTCAGTCTCCACTATAGAGCCTGCTAATGCAGACAACAAGGAAGTAATATGGAGCAGCAATCCCACCGGTTGGGTGAATGAAGAGGGAAAGGTTACTGTACCCGCTACAGCCACGATTGGTCAGACAACCACCATAATCGCCACGGCAAAAGATGGCGGTGGAGCAGAGGCAACATGTACTGTGACTGTAGTAGCTGAGCCTGAGCCAGGCCTCGTAAAATCTGCATCTGTTGGGACGCAGGTTGGTATATTGACAGCAGGCGTGGCGGGTGCTGTTACTTTTCCCGTCACGACAACCAACATCACCAATGGAGCTTATACGGCAACTGTGGCAAACTTACCCACCGGTGTAGCCATTTCGGGCAATATAACCATTAGTGGAAATAGCGGCACACTGACGCTAGCGGGCAACGTTTCAACGGTGGCGGGTGTGACCAGTACGCTGATGTTGACTATCGACAATACTCAATCGGCAACATTTACGTTAACTGTATCCAGCTCCAACCCCGTCGGCAACGGAGATGGTACGGCGGCCAATCCATTTGTGGTAGCTACCGTAGCCGATTTAAAAAAGGTAGGTACAGAAACCGGTATAGGCAAATGGACGCTCACGGCACACTATCTTCAAATCGCCAATATTGACTTGAGCAGTATTGCTAACTGGACACCGATTGGAACACACGGTTCTCCCTTTAGGGGTACTTATGATGGTGGGGGAAAAACTATCAATGGTTTAAAAATCGTAATCGAAACTTCCGACTTTGGTCAGGGCTTGTTCGGACGTATTTATGGTGGCACGGTTAAAAACATAACTCTGGTTGATGTAAGCATCAAAGGCGGCTACTGCGTCGGTGCCGTGGCGGGAGCTCTTGATTACAGCGGTATAATACAGAACTGCTCCGTTAATGGCGAAGTCAGCGGAAGGAGTAACATCAACGGAACCAGCTCTACCGGCGGCGTAGTTGGAGACATAGATGGTGACGCCGTGGTACAAGGTTGTTCTTTTACCGGAAGCATCAACAGCGTCACCGGATACGGTTATGGTTTCGGCGGCGTGGCGGGAACCATAAGTAGCGGCACAACGGTGCAGAACTGCTACGCTACTGGCAGCATCAGCGGAGATAGTGGTGTCGGCGGCGTGGCGGGAGGTAATGACGGCATGCTGAAATATTGTTATGCCACTGCCAGTGTCAGCGGAAACAGCAGTGTTGGCGGTGTGGCAGGAAATAATGTATACAATGGAACGGTGCAGAACTGCTATGCCACAGGCAACGTCATTGGAGGCCTCGATGGCAGCACAACAGGCATCAGGATCGGCGGCGTAGTGGGAGGGAACTATAACAAGGTACTCAACTGTTATGCCACGGGCAATGTTACCGGTGAATATCGCGTTGGCGGCATAACAGGAGAAGAAGTAATAGGCGGCACCATAGTGCAAAACTGCGTGGCGTTGAACAAGGGCATTACGGCGACCGAAAATACCACCTCGATTGGACGTGTTTCAGGACGACCATATAGCGGCGGCAGCACATTGTCCAATAACTATGGCCGCAGTAATATGACGATTTTCACCAACGGTGTATACACGCCCAGTAAAACTACCGGAGGCAAAGACGGCGCAGACGTTGCGGCAGTGGACTATAACGGAGCCAACAGCGGCACATGGTGGAGCAGCACGGCAGGTTTTCCCAGCGATGTATGGGATTTTACCGCCAACAAACTGCCCATACTGAAAAACGTGAGGAGTATTCAAAACCCGACAGTGCAGTAATTACGAGACATTAGAACTCGTACGGAAAAAGGTTGGCGCGAGGTACAACCTCGCACCAACTGTGCCGAGCCCGGGAATGTTCATTTTTAACAGATGATAAGCATATGAGAGCGCTGTTTTCCCACCGAACAGGCAGAAATTCTATTCTATCTCTATAATAGGCGCTTCTTCCTGGTCCCTTGTCTCGGTACTCTGATCAGGAACGATAGGTTGGTTGATTGGAAACGCTGGCTGATCAGGTAAAGTAGTCTGAGGCTGGTTTTGGCTTTGGCTTTGCCTTAGGAATTGGTTCAACTTGTCACTCGACGCAATCATGTAAGTATATCCGGGACGTTTTTCTTCCGATTTGCGCTGTTTTTCAGATAGCGACATCAAACGGTTATTGAATTTCTGGTCAGACGAAATTATCTGCATTAACTCACGGGTATAGCCAAAATAGAACCAATTATTACCATCTATTTTTAAATAAATATCCAACATATCGCCGCCGGGTCGTTTGCTGATTTCGACCATGCCGTCGACAAGCCGGTTAACCTGATGACCAAAGAGGTTGCCCACACCTATAGGGCCGGTGGAACGATAGGAACGGGTTGCCTGGTTCCAATATAAATTCAATTGTGTCAACACCAACGTCTGTTTCAACTCTTCCGGAAAGTTCCTCACCTTTCCCATCAGCGCATTTCTGCGAAAAATTGCCGCATTGGCAACGCCCAACCATTGATTCGTACCCCTTATATATTGCGTACGGGACATGTCGACTCCTTTGACAGAAGGGAAACTATCTATTTTCCCGGCAATGATGGCAGCTAAACCGTCGTCAAATAAAAAATCGAACGACATCATGACATCCAGCGTAGTTTCCTTTGAATTGAGATCATGCGTTACTTGTCCCACCGCATCCACTTCCACCCTTCCGAGATCAACGCCCAGAGATAACGTTCCTTCCCCGCTCAGCAAACATTTATCCCTATTGAAAGCTATCAGGTTGCCAATGGTATCCTGATTTTTCAATTTGCCTTCCGGCGCCAGGTAATAAATCATTAACTCCTTATCATAATACAGAACTCCATCGGCCTGTATCAACGGATGATCCGAGTATCTTTTCCGGGCTGAAAAAAACGCAGGATAAATGTGGGTAGAATCAGTGGTAATAAATAAACCATTGTATAGTTTACGGTTGTTGAGTCCCGTGGGAGCAGCACCCACAGACAGTTTGATCTGGTTAGGATCAATGTATGATTTGAATGAAAACCATTCGGGCTTAAAGGTAGGACATTCTTCCACAATTTGCGCCAACCCGTCGAATCCGGCCAATGGTTGATCGGATGAAAGCGTTATGTTTCCTTGAAAACGATAAAAAGGGCTCAACATAAAGTCCGATGATTCGGGAATAGTCCCTGTGGCAACTGATTTCCCATCTTTGCCTTTATCCCTGTTTTTGTCGGCAGCGATCTGGGTGATATCTACTACGCTAATTTTTCCGGTTTCATCAATATAGTCATATTTTCCCACTCCGCTGTACTTTTTCCTGCCATATATTTTCACTTCAGCCGAATGTATGAGATGGCGTCGGATGGTATCTTCAGATAAGATAATACGTGCATGCTGTATCGCTTCTAATGTTCCGCCGGGAGAAACGGTTACTTTACCATTTCCAGGATATACCAATGCGTCTGCTGTTTTGACAAAACGTACGCCTTCGGCTTTCAATCGTCCGTTACCATAATCGAAAGTGGCTGACTCGGCGACAAAATTAAGCGAATCGGCATCCCGCGATGTAGCATAATAACGAGCGCCATTCCCTTCGCCCGGATATCGGTATTTAAAATCAACTGCAGGCTTCGACGGTTTAGCACCAATGTGTATTTTCGCACTATCCATGTTCCATGAAAAATCATCAACGTAAGCGGCAAACCTTTGTTCAGGGAACTGAACCAGCGCATAATCATTGTGTGGCTTAAACTGACCTTGTCGTGTATTGTAATCTATGTCAGATTGAATTTTGTCCACCGTTATCAATTGATAACCTTCGTTCATATTAGATTTTAAACGGAAAAGAGATGTGTCTGCATGGAAAGAATTTGCTTTGAAATCGATATCGTCCGAACGTATATTGGCTGTGGCCATGTCCAAAAGTCCTGCACCTGACAAGCCTTCCGGAGTGAGCAAAAGATCCCCGTCTAACTTCGTTGCATGGTTGTACATATCAAATGGAGTTTGATATTTATAGATATACATCTTGTCCTGATGAGGTTCCCAATGTATTTTATTACCTTCCGAACGTACTTCAGGATATTCCGTTCCTGTTACCTGTTTCTTTAAAAAGAATTCTTTCGCTTTGGGAACATTCAGAGAATCCGGATAAATCTTAAATACGTCGGTATGAATCGAAGCCGTCAGGTAATCAAGTTGCCCACTGGCTTCGAGTCCTTGATTACTCAACCTTATTTCAGCCGACATTTTGGCATTCTTATATGCAGCAATGGAAGAATCACCTGTGTTGTAGGTAAAACCCAACGAATAATCGGGCTGTATCCTCAATTCCTGCCGCATTTCATTAAAAATATCAGCAGACACAAACCGGCCGGGCAGTACTACTGTTTCTCTTCCAAAATTATCGATACTGTCTAATACAAAAGGATCTACCTCGAAATAGAAAGAATCGCCCGTATATGCCCCACCCTCAATATTTGATGATCCATAGTGTACCAACGATGCACTATCACTTCGTAAAATGGGATATTGGGACATACTTTTCCGTCCCGATTTGTTATCCGGCAAATCAATCAAAATGGTTCCCGTTACTTGTTCCAGCGCACTTTTCACTTTTCGCAAAACGGGTTTGCTGAAAGCATCTACTTTTTCTGAAGGAACATATATGAAAAGCGAATCAACATGGGATAGGTCAACTTTAAAAGCATCGTAATCAAAACGCAAGGAATCCCCGTATAATTCCAATTGTCCCGCATCGATTCGTCCATCTATGTCAATGTTCCTATTTTGTTTCACCACAATTTGTTGTTTTCGGGGTTGTATGACAACCTTCTGCGAATCACTGACTACAAATTTCTCGATGCCATGAATGGTCAAATCATAGTTGGCAATATCCAATACAGCATTTTTAGCCGGCGACTGAACATTGGAGCGCAGATCGATGACATCAAAGTCACTTTTTTTGGCTGCAGCTGATAAAATCTCATACAATCTGGGTTGTATGGTAGCTTCATCTGTATCAGCATTATATACAATATATCCCAACTTGGCAATCTCTATCAATTGGGATCGAGCAGTAGTTATCGGCTTTCGAATATACCTGGAATAAGCTTCGGCAGGAAAAGTTTCCGAATAGTATGCATCTGCACACTTTTTGATAGAAATCAGCGGATGTACCGCGTCAAAATACTGCAAGCTTTCAAAATATCTCTGGTCAAAATAGTTATGCGAGCGAAAACGCGCCCGTCCCACAGATGATCCGCGTGTCATCGAAAGATTCATCACTGGTTCGTCTGTTCTCCATACCAATTGTTCAAAGTCCATATCCAGTTTATGATATGAATCATTATACGGCGCTTGGGAAGATGCTGCATCAGACCGGAGAAAACTCACTTCTTTGTTGGCTACCAGGTATACAAACGACAGGTTAGCATGATACATAGAATCCTGGCTCAAATGAATACTGAGCGAGACGTTACGCGCATTGATACGGTCATTTCGGAAAACAAAGCCTTTTGAAGCGACATCCATTCGAATACTATCGCCTTTGGCAACCCGAATGAGGGCTTTTTCTTCATCTGTTCCTGAACCTATGGTTCTGGCGCCTTGTACCGTGATACCACCTCTATAAGAAATATCAGGGTATAAGTTTTCAAAAACGAACGTTTTGTTGTAGGTAATAAATTCAGGATAAATAGCCATGTCCGGACTCATGTTATGTCGCACTTTATCTATTAATTTCCCTTGCACAGGAGTGGGAAAATATGTCTTATGCGTCAACCATACTGAATCAGCTTCATATTGCGACTGGTTCATCTGAATAGTATAGCTTCCCAGACGGGCGAAAATCTCGTCTTTTGAAAAACCGCACCGTTCCCATGTTACTGTACCTCCTTGACCTATCCATTGTTGCTCCGACATCAAAAATCGACCAGTCGTTTGGGCTATCATGATGCTATCGCCTTTGGCCAAGCAGGATATATCGCTGGTTCCAAAAACGACAACCAATTGATTGTCTTTGAAATCAAACCGATAATCTTTGGTAGAACTTTTCCATTCGTTTCCCGGAGAAGAAGAAATCACTTGTCGATCCAATAAATCCTGAGTAGCTGTCATCAAGGATTGCAAAGCTGTTGGTGTAGTCCTTCGGTTTTGACATGTGGCGATCATGGCTTCCATCCATGCACCATAGCCTTTCATGTTGTTTTCAGGAGTTTTGAATGACATCAAACACTGCCATAGCGAAAGAAAATGGATATTCCGGGCTTTTTTTTCTAAAAAGGCATTAGATAATTGAAGGATCTGTACTTTTTCGTTGTTTGTAAAAGTACCCCCATTCCATTCCCCTGTAAACTTAGCAATAACAGCTTGTTCTTTGTCTCCAATCTTAGCAGTAAACATGGTGACAACAGTTTCCGGATATTTCTCAACATCTTCGTCAAACTTTTTAAGAGTCTGCGAAAAACCATAAATGCACACAAAAACGAAAAAAGAAAATGTCAGCAGCTTTCGAGGCATATGGTCATCAATATTGATTATTGGTCATTGATGATTTGGTACAAGGACAATATCCATCACCAATGACTTAGTATTTTCGCTGAAGAATTTCACTGGCAATCACCGCCTGACGTAAATCAAAATCATATGCATCATAGGATGTATTATCCTTTTGTTCAACATCTTCCATAGCATATAGAGCTTCTTCTTCCGGGGTGCTGGCCGTAATGACAAGCGGTTGATATTGGTATCTTTCCAACGGTTTTTCGGGAATTTCTTCTAATGATTGTGCCTCATCGGCATCAATGTCAACGTCTGGTGTACGTTCTTGATACTCTTCAGATTGCAACATCCGTTTTACCATTTCCTCTAAGGTTTGAGGTGGCACACGCCTGTCGCCAGAAAAATCTCTGTTTTCTCCGTATTCTTCCTGTTGTTGCTCCGTATTTGTTGAAGAAGATTGTTGCCTTTGCTGCTGTTCCTTCTTTGACTTGACATATTTTTCCACGCCTCCGGCAATCATCAAAACAACAGCGATGATAATGTATAAAAATTCACCTATTTCAGCTTGCTGCATCATTCTTGTCCTCAATAAAATGGAGAGTGTGCATATGGACTATAAAAGCCATTATGTCCACCGTTGGAATATCGCACTTGCGCACCAATGGTAATATTAGGCGTTAATTTATAATCGACACCAAAATGCAAATATTCATTTGGCACCACATACGGGCTCACTTGGCGCAATGGCCCTGTACTGACATCTTTCATTACTGAACCATAAATACTTACTTTTTCGTTCAGTAAATATTCTCCTTCGGCAAAAAGATATACATTGGTAGCATTGCGGTTTGGAGAAAAAATATCGCCATATTTTGATGGTGTCAGACTATATTGCATCATGCCGATGCCGGTATGAAGAAAAAATCGAGGTGTAAGCTGGAAGCTGATTTTCGGCGTAACGAAAAAGGCTGGCCCGAATGCGGATGAAAACATGGCGCCGGCTTCCACTGAAGTGCCCGTATAATGAGATTTCACAGGCTGTGTAACAACCTGTAAAGGTTCCATTTCGTCTGTTTGCGCTGATATATTTACCATAGCGAAACACAAACATCCCAATATAAAAAACATCCTTTTCATACTTCTATGACGCATGATGATCTGACGGCCTGATATTCAATAATCATTCACTAACTACGCGTTACCGCCCGGTTTGACCTGATTACCACCCGGCTTGGCAATGGATTCCCGCATGGTGGTATCTGCCTCAATATTTTTCAGTTTATAATAATCCATAATGCCAAGATTTCCGCTACGAAACGCTTCTGCCATGGCTTTAGGTATCTCTGCTTCTGCTTCGGTCACTTTTGCACGGGCTTCCTGTATTTTTGCCTTGTTTTCCTGCTCTAATGCCACTGCCATCGCACGACGCTCTTCTGCACGTGCCTGAGCAATATTCTTATCAGCATTTGCTTGATCCATTTGCAATTGTGCTCCGATATTTTTTCCTACATCCACATCGGCAATATCTATAGATAATATCTCAAAAGCCGTGCCGGAATCCAACCCTTTATTTAACACCACTTTAGAAATAGAATCGGGATTTTCGAGCACTTTTTTGTGCGAGTCGGCCGAACCGATAGAAGATACGATACCTTCGCCGACACGGGCCAAGATAGTTTCTTCCCCTGCTCCCCCAACCAGTTGTTTGATGTTGGCACGAACCGTCACCCGCGCTTTGGCAATCAGCTGAATGCCATCTTTAGCTACAGCAGCAACCGGCGGAGTATTGATTACTTTCGGATTAACAGACATCTGCACAGCCTCAAACACATCCCGACCTGCCAAATCAATGGCAGTGGCTGCTTTAAAATCAAGCGGTATATTTGCCTTATCAGCCGATATCAATGCATTTACTACTTTTTGCACATGACCACCCGCCAGATAATGTGCTTCCAACTGATCGGCACTCAGATTAAGGCCTGCCTTCTTGGAGTTAATCATGGCATTAACAATGATAGAAGGCGGAACTTTACGCCAACGCATCAAAATCAACTGTATCAGCGATATTTTTACTTGGGTAAGAATACACTGAAACCAAAGGTTCAGCGGCACAAAATAGAGAATAATCCACAAAAAGACTATCGCCAAAACCAGTATAATGGCATAAAAACCTATTCCTTCCATAAAATAATATTTATTTAGTGATTGACTCCTTTATTTCTTGTACAACAATGGTAGATTCATTTACCTGAACTACTTCTACAGTCTTATTTTCGTCAATTAACCCGAATGTAGACTTTCCTTCGACAATTTTATCATGGATCAACACCTTACCAATCGGAGCTAAACGTGATACAGTCGTTCCCGTATCGCCTAACTTGATATGGTCGATGTCTACAACATTTACTTTGCTGTCAATTTCGGAATGCAAAGACAGACGGTCCCATGTTTTTGCACGCAAAGCATACACCAGAAATACGATGAATAATATACTCGTACTTATTAAAGTATAAGTACCCACCGTACTACCAAAATTCCTATACGAAAAAAACACTCCAGCTCCAATTAGTATGGCTCCGGCAATACCCGCTACAGTAACACCAGGTAACACCACAACCTCCACCACAATAAGGGCAAGGCCGAGAACAATCAGGATAATAACCAATGCAACAGACATAGTTTAGTCAATAGTAACGCTTAATCCCTTGTCAGTCAACATACTTTTCATTGGATGCAATACATCATATGGACCAGTCTTTACATCGCATTTCCCATTATGATGCACAATGTAAGCACATTGCTCGGCTTGATGAACTTCATGCTTACAAATATCTATCAATGATGCAATGACATAATCAAAAGTGTGCACATCATCATTATGTAGTATCAAATAACGCACGTCTTCCGATATTGCATTAACCACATCATCAAATTCAGGATGCTGCTTAATCTGTTCTTGTGTACTCATAATCATTGATACTTTATAGTTGCAAAGTTATGTTTTTTTAGGAAAAATACGCTATTAATTTTATAAAATATAAAAAAAATAATATATTTGTATGAACATTCGATGGTGTCATTACGTATACTATCCGAATTAGCTTATAAAATATGATCAATACTCTAAGCCATGGAAGAACATAAAGTTATTGTTGCATACGATTTTCAGGAGCTTTCTGAAGCCGCATTAAAACAAGCATACGAATTAGCCCATTTTGTCCAGAGTGGCATTTTGTTGGTTTTGGTAATGAGCGACGACCTGATGACACTTTCAGATGTATTTCATAGTGATCATACCGAAAGTATGAAACAAAAGATTGCAACTGTGATGGAAAAAAATATTGCTGAACAGCTGCAAAAAGTAGCTGACAAGGCTTCAGAAGAATCGGGTGTGTCCGTAGGATTCCGTATTGAAACCGGCAAAATTTATGAACGCATTTTAGCTGTAGCTCAGGAAATTAATCCCCGTTTCATTGTCATGGGGCGTACTTCCAAACAATCAAGTATCACACACTTCGGATCGACTACCATGCGCGTAGTAAGCGAATCCAGTTGTCCGGTCATTACCATCCCCAATACACATTGCAAGACCAATTTTGACCACATTTTATTACCTATAGATTTAACCAAACAAACCCGTATAGAGGTTTTTAATGCCATATCGTTTGGCCTGTTTTTCGATGCTACCATACATCTTGTCTCCGTAATCATGGGCGGTATATCAGAACGAAAAAGCCGTATTTACCGTAAAATGCAGAGCATGGAAAAAATGATCGAAGAAAATGGCGTAAAGTGCACGGATAAGTTATATAAGAAAAGTTACAACGCCATTCATGAAGTTATCTTAGATTATGCAAAAAGCATCAACGCAGATTCCATCATGATTATGACACATCAAGAAATAAGCACTTCTGACAAGTATATTGGAGCAGTGGCACACCAAATCATTAATGAGTCTCCTCTACCTGTTATTTCATTAACTTCGGCAGCATCTATGAACAAACATCATGAGAAATCTCCTAATTGGTTTAACAAATTATTTTCTACCAAAAAAGATTAATGTAAACATTTTGTTTCCAAAATTTTGGAACATACTGGGAAAAAAGAGGCTATTTTACTTTTTGGCGGTTAATTGATATCATCAATATCGTATTGTTTTTTCCATTCTTTTTTACTCAAAAAATAGGAAAAACATTTTTATGCAACAAACGTATACGTAATTATAAAATAAATGGACAAAGAATCCGTTATATCTCAAAATATACTATTTCGGATTATTTTTTATATGTTTGTGCATTCTTAACCATAGATATGAATTTATTTAAAACCTGTATTACTGCTCTTTGTTTGTTGATAAGTGTCGTTCAAGTGAATGGGCAGACAGCAATTAAACCAAGTGATATAAACAGTGTACGTACTGCCGTACCTTTTCTTACAATAGCTCCCGATTCACGCTCATCTGCCATGGGTGATGTAGGCGTTGCAACATCACCGGACGTCAACTCGTTACATTGGAATCCCGCAAAATATGCTTTCATTGATTATAGCGGAGGCGTTGCTCTTTCTTATTCACCTTGGCTGCGTAAATTAGTGAGTGACATGAATCTATTATACCTCACCGGCTACAAACGGATTGATCAATTTCAAGTACTTGCTGCTTCGTTGCGTTATTTTGATATGGGAGATATTGCCTTTTACGATGAAGTGGGTAATTTCATGGTAGATGGTAAACCGAATGAATTTGCGTTCGATGTAGCTTATTCGCGTAAGTTTTCCGAAAAAATAAGCGCTGCATTGGCGTTTAGGTATATACGTTCGGACATTTCATCCGGTGTATCGCAAACAGCCGGATTAAAGGCTAAAGCTGGTAGTTCTTTTGCGGCCGATATTGCCATGTACTTTCATTCAAATTTGCAACTTGGTGATAAACCAGGTAATTGGGCATTAGGTGTCGATATCTCAAATATTGGCTCAAAAATGTCTTATTCCAATGAGCAGGAAAAGATGTTTCTCCCTATGAACCTGCGTTTTGGCGGATCAATCAGTCTTGACCTCGACGATTATAACCAACTGGGGTTTTCAGTAGATTTCAACAAACTTTTGGTACCTACACCACCGGTTAGGGATCAAAACGGGAATATTGTGGAAGGAAAAGATCCCAATGTAGGGATTGTGGAAGGTATATTTCAATCGTTTTACGATGCGCCTGGCGGATTTTCGGAAGAAATGCATGAATTCACTTACGGATTAGGACTTGAATATGAGTATCGAAACGTATTTGCCATACGTACAGGATATTTTCACGAGCACCCTACCAAGGGCAACCGTCGTTATTTTTCCATGGGCGTAGGGCTTAAGATGAATGTTTTTGGCATTGATTTTTCTTACCTGATACCCACTCAATCGCAAAACAACCCGTTGAGCAACACATTAAGGTTTACATTGGTATTCAATTTTGGCCATAGTGTCAAAGCTTCCTGACATTCAACATTACACTCTACGCTAATGCATACCAATTTAAGAATAGGATATGGAGTTGATGTGCATCAATTAATTGAAGGCATTCCTTTTACTTTAGGCGGAATCGTTATTCCTCATCACAAAGGGTCTCTGGGGCATTCCGATGCCGATGCTTTGATTCATGCTATATGCGATGCCCTATTGGGCGCAGCTAACCTTGGCGATATCGGTCTACATTTTCCCGATACCGACCATACCCTGAAAGGTGTAGATAGTAAAATACTGTTACAAAAAACAATGGCCTTATTGGAGACAAAAGGATACAATATTGTCAACATCGATACGACTATATGCCTGCAACAACCGAAAATACGTCCATATATACCACAAATGATTGAAACCTTGGCTCGTGTGATGCATCTTCCTGAAGATCGCATTTCCATAAAAGCTACTACTACCGAACACTTAGGGTTTACCGGACGCGAAGAGGGTGTTCTTGCATATGCATCCATACTGCTGTGTAAAGAATAAAATCTCCCTAAGCTTGTTTTATTTCGCGTAATCCGCACAAACCGAAAGGGCTTATTTCACATAGCAATATCTACTATATTTCTATATGTTATATGTATGCAAACATCATCACACAAAATAATATCTGATTTGCCATATAACTTTTGATTTATTTTTTTACCCTTAATGGTTCAAATATCATATTTTTGTCATACCTTCGTGTTTTATTTTATTAATTAAATTTTTTGTTAAATGAAAAAATTATTTTTATCTTTACTCGTATTTTCATGTATCAGCTTTGCTGCTGTAGCACAAACAGAAACAGATAACACTACCGAAGTGGTTAACAAACGCGGAGTTGCTCTTCTCCCTAAAGCAGGTGATTTTGCCTTAGGTGTTGACGCCACCCCATTTTTAGAGTACATGGGTAATTTCTTCGGTAAACAGAATGATAACTGGGCACCCTCTTTTGGAAATAATTTTGTTATCTATGGTAAATATTTCTTGGAAAATGACCGCGCTATACGTGCCCGGTTAAATCTTGACTTGGGAAGCACAACATACAAAAACATGGTACCGGATGATGTTTCTACTGATCCTGATGCCACAAAAGACGACGTAATGAAAAGCAGTTCTACTGATATTACTTTGGGAATTGGCTATGAATTCCGCCGTGGTCGTGGCCGTCTGCAAGGTTTCTATGGTGGCGAATTTGCGTTAGGTTTCTCCAGTAGCAAGGAAAAATATGAGTATGGCAACGCATTCTCCAGCACGAACTCCAATCCTACTACTACCACCGATTTTTATGATGGAGATTATTCTAGTCAATCTGGTCGGTATACTGAGTACAAATATGGCACTACTTTTGGTGTTGGCGTGAATGGTTTTGTGGGTGTAGAATATTTCTTTGCTCCTCAAATATCTATAGGCGCTGAAGTGTCTGTTGGGTTAGGATACCGCGCAAATGGCAAGGGCAAAGCTAGCTACGAATACTGGGACGGCACAAAGGTTGTATCAGATTCTGATGAATTTTACAACACTCCAAAAAGTAGTTTTGGGCTCTTTACAAATACACGGGGCGGCATCTTCTTAATGTTCCATTTCTAAGATAAGCTAATCATCATATCAACAAAAAGCTGCCCAAAATAGGCAGCTTTTTTGTTGATACCGTTTTGTATCCGGATTTTTTCTTTACCTTTGCGCCACCAAAAATAATGACTCCGTAGCTCAGTTGGTAGAGCAATTGACTCTTAATCAATGGGTCGAGAGTTCGAGTCTCTCCGGGGTCACTGAAAATCTCTCAAAGAAAAGCAAATCCCTTAAAATCGACTGATTTTGAGGGATTTTTCTTTTTACCCCCTTGTAAAAGGGTGCATAAAAATGAAAAAAATCACCTCATCCCGGGTTGCGAATAAGGAACCAATCATACCCGACAAAAAGTGCAACCCAAAATGGTTCTTTTGCGCTCATTTGCAGTGCTTTATATTCTGTATTTTGCTTTCATTCAATGTATTTTTGTAACGTTAAAAACCAATTTAAATGATTAAAAAAATGGAAGCAAAAACATTTAAGGTACTCTTTTATATCAATAGGAGTAGAATTCAAAAAAATGGTGAAGCACCCCTTTGGATGCGGATAACTATTTCGGGCAAGAGGGAATGTATCCTGATGAAACACACGGTGAACCCGGATTCGTGGGATTCTGCCAAACAATGCGTTAAAGGAAACGGACGTGCAGCCAAGGAGTTGAACATGTTCCTCGAAACCGAGCGGCTGAAAGTGTTCCAGATTTACCGGCAGATGGAGTTGGACGAGGAACCGATCACATCGGCAGCACTGAAAGTCCGGTTTCTTGGGGTGAACACATGCAAAAAGACGCTTCTTGCACTTTTTGAAGAGCACAACCAGAAATGTGTGAAGCTGATCGGTAAAGATTTCAGCCGGGGAACCGTAAGCCGGTACTTTGCTACTGCACGGTATCTGAAAGAATTGATTTACCGGTTTTAAAAGCGGGATGATTTGTTCATGAATGAAATAAAAAGCGACTTGTTATCCCAATTCGATTTGTACCTGAAAACGGAAAAGGATTGTGAGTTCAATGGGGCGATGAAACATTTGAAAAACCTGAAAAAGATCATCGGGATAGCGCTCCAGAACAATTGGATCAAAAGCGATCCTTTTGCAAATTATACCTTTCAGTACGAAAAGGTTGAAACGACTTTTCTTACAGATCATGAACTTTCGGCTATCCTGATGAAAACTTTCGGGTGTCAACGTTTGGAGAATGTACGGGATACTTTTGTCTTTTGTTGTTTCACGGGGTTGGCATTCAGTGATGTACAGCAATTACGCCCGGAACATATCGTAACCGATAACGACGGTAAGATGTGGATACGGAAGGCAAGGCAGAAAACCAAGCAAATGGCTAATATCCCGTTGCTGGAAATCCCGCTCAAAATCATTGAAAAGTACAGGGAGAATCCTCAATGCGAACGGAGAGGAACGCTGCTCCCTGTACTAACCAACCAAAAGATGAATGCCTACCTGAAAGAGATCGCCGATGTGTGCGGAATCACGAAAAAAATTACCAGCCATTGCGCTCGCCATACGTTCGCTACGACCGTTACGCTTGGGAATAATGTTTCCATCGAAAGCGTTTCCAAGATGCTGGGACACTCGGATATCAAGATGACGCAACACTATGCCCGTATCCTGGATAAAACCTTGATCCGCGAAATGGGCAAACTGGAAGGAAAATATTCCGACTGTATGGTAAGTTGATTTGCTGGCCAAAAGAAAAAATCCCGCTTTGCGTTATTCGTAAAGCGGGATTTTTCATTCCAACAGAGAAGCTGTTCTACTGGCTGGCCACATAGTTTTTCTGCATCAGGTTTTCGATGTCGTCCGTGTTGTAATAGATTTTACCCCCGACCATCGAATATGGCAGGATACCGTTATCCCGGTAATTCTGCAACGTCCTTTTGCTAATGTGCAGCATCCGGCATACTTTACCGCCGTTGATCCATTTCTCCGCATCCTGATGGTTGCCCGACAGCAATACTTCGACACCCTTTTCCATTGAACTGATTTTGTCCAGCATCCCCGCATACAGAGGCGACTGGCGCGTGATAACATTTGTCATACTTGTATAGATTTATAATGAGACATTTTTGTTTTGCATTTACAGGTATGCCCTCCCGACACCAGCGTTTCGATATCCGCAGGCTTGTAAAAGATTTTTGCGCCTATCTGTGTGTACGACAATACGCCGCGATCCCTGTGACTCTGCAAGGTGCGCTTGCTGACACCCATCATTTGGCAAGCTTCTTGACCATCCAACCATTTGGGACGCTCTTTTAATCCTTTTTGGACACATAATTGCTCCAATTTCTCGTTCAAACTCCTTATCCGGCTTTCCAATTCATCCAGAACCGACTTTTCTATAATAAGCATATCCTCCATATCCGTATATTTTAATGCATTTACGATTTTCCTGCAAAAATATACTGCAATAATCCGTTGTCTATCAGGGTGGATACATTTGTCGTCATTTGTCGATCTTTTTCATCCCTTCGATTTCATACATTTTTACCCGGAAACCATCATCAATAAAGGGATACAGGCCAATTTTACTTGAAAAAACATATCCCTTTTTGACAAGATATTTTACAGTTAGGATAAATGCGAAGCAAAACGGTGTAAAATTCTACATAACTGAGTGTTACACGTGTTTTTAATTTTATTTTGCATCACAAATATCATGTACTTGTAAATATTATGGCTGTAAAAGAAATCAATAGCTCCGGCACCGGAGCACACCAGCATATCCCCGGTTTTATTTCCGTGAAAGAAAAAACGGGCTACGCGCGGCGTTCTCTCCCCGGTTCGATCGCCGCCCCAAATTCCGGTTCCAGACAACCGAAAAACGACCTGACAACGGGACTTATTCATTATAATTCGTGTGAAGATTTTTTGAAAATGGTTATACAGGTAAAATATTGTCCTCATCCTGTCTTCATGTTCAAAGCGTCAAAATCCTTCTACAAGGACATCAAAAATCAGGGCAAAATATCCATGCAACTTCGATTTGCCAACCCTTTCAGTTTTTTGAGTAGCAAGTTTATGTTTTGGTATGCCCAAAACCACTTGCCCGCCTCCCAAACGTTGGGCGGGGAAGGTAAAATCCCGTTGGTCTGGTGTGTAATTTCAAACAAATAATGATGGCTGAAAATAGGAACAAGGGTGGACGCCCGAAAAAAGATTTGGGTCAGACAAAGACCTACCGGATCAACATAAAATTGATCACAGAAGAATATTATTCCCTGGTCGCCAAGGTTAAAAACGCCGGAACCACGGTCAGCGATTTTGTCCGTGAGTGCCTGAAAAACGGGTACGTGAAGGAACGGATTACCGCCGAACAAATCGGATATATCCGTACACTTTGTGGCATGGCCAACAATCTGAACCAGATTGCAAAAAGAGCAAACACTGGGGGATACGCCGATATAAACAATGAATGCAAATGCCTGATCGGGAAAATTGAAAGTATTATCGAATTACTGGAACAATGATGGCTAAGATTGTAAAAGGCAGAAGCTTTAAAGGGGTAATCAATTATATCCTTGACAAAGAGAAACACGCGGATATTCTCGATTCCGGAGGAGTGTGGCTCAAAGATAACGCATCCATCATACGGAGTTTTATCGCACAGACGCGGCTTAATCCACGATTGAGCAAGACGGTCGGCCATATCTCATTGAATTTTTCAGTACAGGATAAAGACAAGCTGACCAATGAAATGATGGTGAAAATAGCCCGCGAGTATATGCAGAAAATGGGCATCGTCAATACACAATACATCATCGGAAGGCATTTTGACAAGGAGCACCCGCACATTCATTTGTGCTTCAACCGGGTGGATAATGACGGGAAAACCATATCCGAAAGTAACGACCAGTTCCGCAGTGAAAAGATTTGTAAGGAATTGACGGCTAAATATGGCTTGTATCTATCATCCGGCAAGGAGAATGTAAAAAGACACCGATTAAAAGAGCCCGACAAAACGAAGTATGAAATATACGATGCCTTGAAAAAACATGTTCCCCAATGCAAAGATTGGACGGAGTTACTGAAATCCTTGAAACGGGAAGGTATCATAGCACAATTTAAGTACAAAGGCAATACCGGCGAAAAACAGGGTATTATTTTCGAAAAGAACGGTTACGGGTTCAATGGTTCGAAGGTGGACAAGATGTTCAGTTACTCGAAAATCAACTGGCAACTGCAATTGAACAACCGGCAACAGGACATCAAGCCTGTACAAAACGAAAGCCCCACCGTCAGCCAGTCTGTTGGGGTTGTCGAGTCCGTCGTTAGTGCTGCTGCCGGCATATTTGACATCAAACCTCATGGCGAAGACCTTGAAGAAGTTGCTTTTGCCCGCAGGATCAGGAAACAACAAAGGAAGAAAGGTAGATCAATATAAATTTTAAAACATAAAATCATGAGTACAAATAACACATCAATGGTAAGCACCATGTTCGAAGAAATCAAGCATGGCATCAAGGGGATTGAAAACAAGGTGAACGCCTTGGAACAAAAGACGGCTTCGCACGGTAACGACAATTTATCCAATTTACCGG